>NZ_JBMQUD010000058.1:0-26508 GCF_057359045.1 Adhaeribacter sp. | reverse complement strand
TGGGGCATAGGACCATCGGTAGCAGCAACTACCAGGATAGCACCGTCCATCTGAGCAGCACCAGTAACCATGTTTTTTACGTAGTCAGCGTGACCAGGGCAGTCAACGTGGGCATAGTGACGGTTTTCAGTGGCATACTCTACGTGAGAAGTATTAATAGTGATTCCGCGTTCTTTTTCTTCGGGCGCGTTGTCGATAGAAGAGAAATCTCTTTTCTGGGCAAGACCTTTGTTCGCTAAAACCTGAGTAATAGCAGCAGTCAAAGTTGTTTTGCCATGGTCAACGTGACCGATAGTACCGATGTTTACGTGCGGTTTGGAGCGATCAAAATTTTCTTTAGCCATTTTATTAAAATTATTGAATTGTTAGTTTTTCGTTTAAACCTTTAACACAAAAAAAGCAAAGGCATCCTGCCCTGCTTTAGGTGATTAAGTTTGAGCCAACGATGGGAATTGAACCCACGACCCCTTCCTTACCAAGGAAGTACTCTACCCCTGAGCTACGTCGGCTTTTATAGTTATTAGCAGTTTGTGGCTAGTTTAAAACTAAATACCAATAACCAACTGCTGATAGCTTTTCTTGAGCGGGAGACGAGGTTCGAACCCGCGACCTACAGCTTGGAAGGCTGTCGCTCTACCAACTGAGCTACTCCCGCTTGTACTAAATAATGAGGAAATTTTGAATGAGGGACATGTGAATTCTAAATTTACTTATTCACTCATTCAAAACTCGCTCATTCTATTGTTGTGGGGAGAGAAGGATTCGAACCTTCGAAAGATTACTCTAACGGAGTTACAGTCCGTCCCATTTGGCCACTCTGGAATCTCCCCAAACTTATTACAGCTTACACTATAATTAAGAACTTATCCTTTGGTTTTTAGTAGCGTTGCGGCTATCTGTTTTCCTAAGGAGTTGCAAAATTAGACGCTTTTTTTTCTTTGTCAAACATTTCTCTAAAAATATTTAAGGAAAAATTTCTCAGTAGAAGCACCAAATCTGATTATAATCTTTTTAACCCAAGTAATTACTTGCCTTACAGCTAATTACTTTAAAGAAGAATAAGCTCAATCTAAAAGAAAGTATTTATGAATATGAGCAATTACTTTAGTAAAAATATAATTTCTAGGAAAGCAGTTAATAATTATTGGGCCTTTGGAAAGTTTTTTGTGTGACTTTATCTCTTTTTTATTTTCTAGAGTATACCTCTGCCTTAAACATAAGCGTTAACATCGTTTGCCAGTTGCCTGCTTTGGTGCGGAAGTTTCTGCCACACTTAATATCTAATTCCTTAAATACGCAATATTTGTTAGCTTTTAGTTCTGTTCAGAATATTCCTTTTAATATTTCCTTAAAGGATTTATAGTTAGGCCCGGAAGTAATCTGTACATGGTAGCAGTTAGTTCCACAACAACTTTACAAGAAACTTAGATAATTTGTAAAATCAATAGGTAATATTCTTGTAAATCTCTACCAACTTCGGGTCTTTCTCTTTGGCTTTTATATCCTGCTTTAAAGCCCGCATTTCCGGCGAATCAGAAGCTAAGGTTAAGGCCTGGTAAGCGCCAAGCCGCACGTAGTAAGCTTCGTGGTTACGGGCCAGATTTTCTAACTTGGTTAAAGCGCGTTTCTGTTCGGCAGGCGGTATTTTCATCAGGAAACCGCCAAAGTTCTGCAGAAAGAAAAAGAAGTCTTCGCCCCGCATTTTGTCTATGGTATTCATATACCAATCGTATTTTTCCGGGCCGCTAAAAAAGGCGTAGTAACCAGCTAAAGCACTTCTTACTTTGCCCGAGTTATAACTTTCGAAAGCCGCCAGGCGAGGCATTAAACCTTCTTGTTTAGCGGTGGTCAAGCCCTCAATGGCAGCTCCTACTACCGCGTACGAGCTGTCGTTTAAAGCCTGGTTAAGGGTAGGCAGGTAAGCGGGTTTATTTAAAGAGGCAAGCAGGTTTACGGCATCGGCCCGTACGGCACTTTTTTTATCGCGCAAAGCTATTTCCTGAATAAGCCGGGGCAGGGTTTCGTCGGGACCGGAATATTTACTCAGGGCAGTTATGGCATCGGAACGGGTTTGCCAGAACGCATCTTGCAGAGCTGCTTTGTACATAGCCAACACCTGGGGCTCATTTACCTTTGTACTAAGCTTTTGTAAGGCTTCTCTTTTGGGTAAATACTGGTTGGTGTGGTTAAACTGGTATAAGAATTCTGCATCGGATTTTGCATGTTCTACCTGGGCCAGCAATTGCTGGTCACCGTCAAATAAAACCAAGTTGGGGGTGCCGCTTACCGGAATATGAAAGGTTTGCCGGGCTTGCGTAATGGTTATGGGGTAATCGGTGCGTTTATTTTTTTGCCACACGGCTACTTTAAGCGGCAACTGGTAAATGGGCGTATAAGAGGAATCTTGTAGTTGCTGTACGTTTAAGGTTAACTGGCCATTCTGAAACGTGTGTGCCACCTGTAATTGCGGATGCCCCGGAGCCAGAAACCATTGGTTAAAAAACCAGTTCAGGTCTTCGCCGGTAATTTCTTCAAAAGCCAGGCGCAAGTCGGCGGCTTCTACACTAGAGAATTTGTGGCGGGTTAAATAAAGTTTAAGCGCCGCAAAAAATGCCTCATCACCGACGTAATTGCGTAACATGTGCAGGATACGGCCACCCTTGGCGTAAGAGTGGCTATCGAACATGTCTTCTTTGTCCTGGTAATGATACCGGATTAAAGGTTCTTGCTTCGTTTCAGCTTCGGCTAAATATTGCTGAAGTTCTTTCAGGCCGGCCGCATCTGCCGCCATTTTACCGTTTTTATGTTCTTCCCACAAATATTCGCTATAGTTTGCAAATGATTCGTTCAGTGGCAAATTGGCCCAGGACTCCATGGTTACCAAATCGCCGAACCACTGGTGAAATAATTCGTGTGCAATAATATAATCCCAATTAGCATCGAGTAAACCCCGGCGGTCTACCTGCACTTCTTCCATAAAAACCGATGCAGTGGTATTTTCCATAGCTCCCGAAACATAGTCGCGCACTACTACCTGGGCATATTTATTCCAAGGATAATCAATACCTAATTTCTGCGAAAAGAAATCCATCATGGCAGGAGTATTACCAAAAATGGCTTTAGCTGTATTTTTGTAGGCTGGTTCTACATAATAATTTACTTCGCGGTCGCGCCATTTATCTGGCACTATAGCAAATTCGCCTACGGCCAGCATAACCAGGTAAGGTGCGTGCGGTTGGTCCATTTTCCAGTAATCGGTCCGGGTACCATCGGAGTTATTACGGGAATTAACTAATTTACCGTTTGAAAGCGTGGTATACCGCGATTCTACCGTAATATATATTTCCTGAGTCATGCGCTCGTTGGGCCGGTCTAGGGTTGGGAACCAAACCGAGTTGGCTTCCGTTTCGCCCTGGGTCCAGATTTGCCGGGGCCGATTGGGATCGGTGCCTAAGGGATTGATAAAATATAGCCCTTTATCAGAAGTTATGGCGGCACTGCCTTTTGCTTCCAGTTCGTTGGGCTTAGCGGTATATTTAATATAAAGCTTTACATTTTCGGTGCGGGTATAGGTTTTATCCAGGGTAATGGTAAGCTTACGCTGGTTGTATTCGTGTTTCAGGTTTTTATTTCCGCTTTCGGAAACCAGTTGTACCGCCTGAATATCCATACCTTTGGCATCGAGTACCACTGTTTGCTGCGGGTAAAAATAAGGCTTAAGGGTAAGGGTAGCTTCGCCGTATAAATATTGCTTCTGCCAGTCGAACTTTACCCGTAAGACCGTATGGATTAAGTCCATTACTTTCTTTTCGGAAGGATTATAAGGACCTTTTGATTCCGGAAGAACCGGTTTACCGGCGGGTACCGTATCGGTGGCTGGTGTGGTTTCTATCCCTAATACCGGCGATGCTGTAGTTCCTAATGCCGGAGCCTTTGCTCCTTGACAACCCACACCTAAACCGGCCAGCAGAAAGCAGCCGGCTATACCCCAAAGCTTAAAATTCATACAGGAATGTTTTATATTTGTGGCCAATATCTGAAATTACTGCCAGATTTAAATTAACTTTAAGCCCGAAAAACCGACCCCACTTATGCTGCAAGTTACTACCCCTAACGGGAAACAATGGCAAGTCGATGTAGATAAATCCGAAATACTTGTAGATAATAAGCCTTTTGCCTGGGATATTACGCCTATTCGGCCGGGCACCTACCATATTATTAAAGATAATGTATCTTACTCCGCCGAGATTATTTCGGCCGATTTCCAGCACAAAACTTTTGAAATTAAAATAAACGGGCACCACCACCACATTGCCCTGAAAGACCGCTTTGATATTTTGCTGGATAAAATGGGCATGTCGGTGGCTAATACGCAAGCCATAAACGAAGTAAAAGCACCTATGCCGGGCCTGATTGTAGCCATTAAAGTAACCCCCGGTCAGGAAGTAAAAAAAGGCGATCCGTTATTAATTCTGGAAGCCATGAAAATGGAAAATATTTTAAAAGCGCCCGGCGACGGAGTAGTAAAAAGTATTCAGGTTAAATTACGGGAGAACGTAGAGAAAAACCAGGTGCTGGTTTTATTTAACTAATGCCGGGGCGTATAATTATTTGTTTTAGCTACGTATAGCATACCAGTTAACGCGGTAGATGGAATAAAGAATAAATTAACCGCTTTAAACCAACGGTTCTAACCCGTAGCCTAAACCAGAAAACCTTGATTTAAGTTATAAAATAAAATCTAAATATATTACATCTAAAAAATTAGCGTGAAATACAAAAGGATACTTTTAAAGCTTAGCGGCGAAGCCTTAATGGGCGAACAACAATACGGCATTGATACCAACCGATTGCTGCAATATGCCTCTGATATAAAAGGCGTAACCGAATTGGGAGTGCAGGTGGCCGTTGTAATTGGCGGAGGTAATATTTACCGCGGGGTGCAGGCAGAACAGATGGGCCTGGACCGGGTACAAGGCGACTACATGGGTATGCTGGCCACTGTAATTAACAGCATGGCTTTGCAAAGCGCCCTCGAAAAATCGGGCGTACATACCCGTTTATTATCTGGTATAAATATTCAGCAGGTATGCGAACCTTACATTCGGCGGCGGGCCATGCGCCACCTCGAAAAAGATCGGGTAGTTATTTTTGGAGCCGGTATTGGTAGCCCATACTTTACCACCGACTCGGCCGCCAGTTTGCGCGCCATTGAAATAGAAGCCGATGTAGTTTTAAAAGGCACCCGCGTAGATGGCATTTATACCGCCGATCCCGAAAAAGATCCGACCGCCGTTCGGTATGAGCATATTACCTTTCAGGACGTATTCGAGAAAAATCTGAACGTAATGGATATGACCGCCTTTACCCTTTGCCGCGAAAACGAACTCCCCATTATTGTTTTTGATATGAACAAAGTAGGCAATTTACGCCGGGTAGTAGATGGCGAGCGGGTAGGCACTTTGGTTTCTATTTAAATTTATAAAGCTTAAAATCTTTAACCAGGTTTTTGCCATTTACAGACGTTTTATTTTATCGCAAAAACATTTTTACAAAATATATTAATCTGCCAGAAGTACTTCTTAACGGAAAATTGATAACCAGCAACTGATAAACAATTTAAATATGGAAGAAGAAATTCAGTTTTATTTGAGCGAAGCCGAAGAATCGATGCAAAAAGCGTTGCAGCACACCGGCACTGAATTAACTAAAATAAGAGCGGGCAAAGCCTCGCCGGCTATGGTACAAGACATGCGGGTCGATTATTACGGTACCCCTACCCCTATTTCGCAGGTGGCCAATATCAGCACCCCCGATAGCCGTACCATTTTTATTAAGCCTTGGGAAAAAAACATGATAGGCGAAATAAACAAGGCCATTAAAAACAGCGATTTGGGCATACAGCCTTTGCAGGAAGCCGATGGCGTACGCCTGAATATTCCTGCCCTGACGGAGCAACGCCGCCGGGATCTGGTAAAACAAGCCAAATCGGAAGGTGAAAGCGGAAAAGTGCGCGTGCGTAACATCCGGAAAGATGTGAACGACTCTTTGCGCAAACTCCTGAAAGAAGGAGCTGCCGAAGATGCCATTAAAGATGCCGAAACCAAAGTACAGAAACTTACCGATAATTATATTGTAAAAGTAGATGAACTACTAAGCCGTAAAGAATCAGAAATAATGACTATCTGATTTAATTTGGCTGTGCTACTTAAACAAAATCGGCGCTGGTTTTACACCAGCGCCAATTTTGTTTAATGGCTTAGATAATTATTTAAATGGCTTTTATCTAAGTTTAACCTTTAGATATGATCAAATACAAATAAAGGCCCGAATAATACCGCATAGTAAGTACTAGTTTCTATAACAACAGGCCAAGTAATTTATTTACCTAAACCGTTCTGAAAGAAGCTAACCAGCCTGATTCCTCCTGATATTCTTATTTATAGCAACAGCTTTATACAATTAGGTATAATTATTTAATTAAAATTTACACCCGTTATTTCATTTTATACGCCGGGTTTTCTGTAGCCGGCTCAGCCGCCAATAACCCTGTTTATTGCCTTTTGCCTTCCAGCTACGTTTTTTAAATATTTAGAATTTAAAAGAAAGGGTGCTTACAAACTGGCGCGGCGGAATGGGGTTAATACTATAATTTTCGTGCACGTAATAGTTTAGCTCGTTGGTTAGATTAGATAATTTACCAATAAAAGATAGTTGCTTATAGGTATAACCTAAAGATAAATCTAAAGTAGTAAACGCATTTACCGGAATAAGCCGGTTTACGCCTTCGGCCACATTGGCATTGGTATTATTCCAGCCGCCATTGCGTTTACCCGTATAAAAACCGGAAGCTCCTACTTTTAACCCTTTTATAACGGAATTCTGGAAGGTATAAAACACTGTGGCATTTGCTGTATGTGCCGGATTACTTACCAACCGTTGTCCTTCGGCATAACTCGAACCTACGCCCGAAGTATTTGTATAGCGCATAAAATTATAGCTGTAGCCGGCCAATACGTTTAAACCGGGCAAAATAGTACCGCTTACATCTAGTTCGGCACCATCGCTGGTAGTTTGGCCGGTCATTTCTTTAATAGTGGCATCGGCATTCACAGTTACTCCATCCGCTAAAAATTGGGCTTGCTGGGCCAGGTTATTATTTATTACTTTATAAAAAGTAAGGTTTGCCGATAATCTATCTTTAATCAAATCATTTTTGATACCCACCTCATACTGGTCAATAATAGAAGCTTCCAGGTTTTGGTCGTAAACATCTTTGCCGGAATTAGGGGTGAAATTATTGGAATAACTGGCAAAAACAGAAGTAGTTTTCAGTGGTTGGTAAACCAGCCCTACGCGGGGCGAAAAAGCGCGATCGTAGCGGGTAGTTGCGGTAGTACTTTTGGTTGTCGTTTTCTTATCGAAATCATAGGTTTCGGCTACGGCCACTTTTTGGTAAGACCAGCGCAAACCGGCCAGTACTTTAAATTTATCAGATAAGCCAATTAAATCCTGGGCGTATGCCCCAAAGCGGTAAGTTGGCGTTTCGGTCCGCGATTTTAAAGGTGTTTCGGGTTCGTCGGTGCGGGCGGTATATTTGGTTGGGTCCAGAATATTTATTTTATCGTAAGCCGTGCTAAAGTTAAAAGCATGGGTCTTGTTCAGGTATTGTTCGGCATCGGTACCCACCAATAGGGTATGAGAAATATTGCCGGTTTTCGCATTACCGGTTAAATTTAACTGGCCGGTATAGTAATTTTCGGCAATTTTAGAACGGGTAAGTGCCCGGTTCCAGTCGCCGTTTTCTAAAGCCTGTATCCGTTCGGTAGAAAAATAATTGCGGTTAAATACTTGTTGCGAACCGATAAAATTCAACTTCCAGTCATCATTTAACTGATGGTTTACCGCAACCGAAGCATTGGTTTGGGTTACCTGGTTATAAGCCCAAGGAGTATTAAAGAAACGGGAGCGGGAAATATTGGTCGGGATTTTACCGGCCACGGAACCAATACCAAAATCCGGGGTAAAATCATTATCCAGATAATCGCCTTGTACCAATATTTCGGTTTTAGAACCTAATTTATACAACAAAGAAGGGTTTACATAAAATCGTTTTGATTCTACACTATTACGGTAGCTTTCGGCAGTTTCGTAAGTACCAATTACCCGGAAAGCTAAATTTTTCGAGATGGGTCCGTAAACATCGGCAATGGGCTTATATAAATTATAGCTACCGGCACGCATCGAAACTTCGCCGCCGTAATTAAATTTGGGTTGCTTGGTAACCATGTTAATTACCGCACCGCCGCTCACATTACCATATAATAAAGCCGCACTGCCTTTTAAAACTTCTACGCGTTCTAAGGTGCTGGCTTCCGGAATTACCGCCGAATTAGAGCGGGCACCATTTTTAAAAATATTGTTCGCCCCCAAATTATAACCCCGGGCAAAAAATGTTTCGGAAGTAGAACCACGGGTAGTACCCAAAGCCACGCCATTTACGTTTTTAATAACATCGCTTAATTTAGAAACTTGTTGTTCAGCAATAACCTGGCTCCCGATAACAGCTATGCTTTGGGGCATATCCATCGGGTTAATAGCTATTTTACCTACGCTTACCGGCTTTTTATTAACCGTACGGGTATCGGTAACCACCACTTCGCTTAACTGCTGCGAACTTTTAGGTAAAACAAAATCGAGGCGGGTAATTTGTCCGCTGGCTACGGTTATCTCTTTTTCCTGGGCTTGCAAACCCACGTAAGTGGCTACCAGCGTATAATTGCCTTCTTTTACATTTCTAATCTGGTAAGTTCCATCCTCTGCCGATATGCTCCCCTTGTTTGTTCCCTTTAACATAATATTTACAAATTCAACCGGGTTGCCATCGGTAGATAAAACCTGGCCTTTAATGGTACCGGTAGGTGCCGATTCGGCGATGCTGGCAAAAGTCTGGGCTTGCAGGTGTAAAAAACTGGCGCAGAAAAAGATCAATAAAAGCAAAAATTTAGAAGGTAGAGTTAGCTGGCACATGCGTTGAGTAACAACAGTTTTATAAAAATTATTTAGAATGATTTTAAACAGCAGCAAAGTAATAGACTATTTAGAATTAATCCAAATAAAAATATTACTTAAAATGAACTTTTTTATAAATCTATGAAACCTTGAATATGGCCGTATAAACACAGTACCCTTGCTACAGAAGAAATATTTAACTTATTAGGCTTAAAAGAAATATTTAAAACCGGTTAATAGCTAAGACATTTGCCCGTATTCTGATGAGTGATTTTAATAAATGTGCCTGGTTATTAAGAAAATTCTATCCTACTCCGCCAGAAATTCGTTAATTCGAGGCAAGTCTTTTAGAGAAGCAAAAAAATTATGAAAAAAGCATCGCCTGCCCTGCAACTAGTTAAAGATGATTTATGGCTTTCGCCTTACGAACCAGATTTGATTGAACGTCAGCAAACGTACTACCGGGTTAAAAATAATATTGAACAGGAATATGGTTCGTTAGCCGCATTTTCGCTAGCCCACCAATATTTTGGCTTTAATTACAACCCCGACCAAAAAGGTTGGTGGTACCGCGAGTGGGCACCAGCCGCATATGGTTTGTCTCTTATCGGCGATTTTAACAACTGGGACCGGGAGGCCAATCCGCTTGCCATCAACAGCCGCGGGCACTGGGAAATATTCTTGCCCGATACCGAATATGCCGATAAACTTACCCCGGAGTCGCTAATAAAAGTACACGTAAGAGGTGCCAGCGGGAACTTAGATCGCATACCACCTTACATCCGGCGGGCGGTCCAAAACCCCGAAACTTACGATTTTTCCGGACAAATTTGGCCGGAAGTGCCTTTTAACTGGCAAGACCAGGATTTTGCGGTAAATACCATAACCGAGCCTATTATTTATGAATGCCACGTGGGCATGGCCCAGGAAAAAGAAGGTGTAGGCACGTTTAAAGAATTTACCCAGAACGTTTTGCCCCGCATCCAACAGGGAGGCTACAATTGCATTCAGTTAATGGCGGTAATGGAGCACCCGTATTATGGCTCTTTTGGTTACCATGTTTCTAACTTCTTTGCCGTGTCGTCGCGATTTGGTACACCCGAAGATTTAAAAGAGTTGGTAAACGAAGCGCACAAATTAGGGTTGGCGGTTATTATGGATGTGGTGCATTCCCATTCGGTAAAAAACGTAGCCGAAGGTTTGGTAAATTTTGATGGTTCTGGCCACCAATATTTTCATGCGGGCCCGCAAGGTTTTCACCCGGCCTGGGATTCGCGTGTGTTCGACTACGGCAAAAAAGAAGTGCGGCAATTTTTACTTTCAAACCTACGTTTCTGGCTCGAAGAATTTCATTTCGACGGCTTCCGGTTTGATGGTGTTACTTCTATGCTGTACCAACACCACGGCGAAGGCGTTTCCTTTGACCACTACGACCGGTATTTCCGGGCCGGGGTAGATAAAGACGCCATCACGTATTTACAACTCGCTACTACCTTAATCCAGGAAATAAAGCCGGGCGCTCTTTGCATTGCCGAAGATATGAGTGGCATGCCCGGTTTATGCCGCACCGTTGCAGAAGGCGGTATTGGTTTTGATTACCGTTTAGGCATGGGCATACCAGATTATTGGATAAAGCTTTTAAAACACCAACGCGACGAAGACTGGAATATTTACGAAATGTGGGGCGTATTAACCAACCGCCGCTATAAAGAAAAAACCGTAGCTTACGCCGAGTCGCACGACCAGGCCATGGTGGGCGATAAAACTTTAGCCTTCTGGCTCATGGATAAGGAAATGTATTTCCACATGCATGTAAACGATCCAAACCTGGTTATCGACCGTGGCATTGCGCTGCATAAATTAATCCGGCTTATTACCCTGGCGTTGGGCGGCGAAGCTTACTTAAACTTTATGGGCAACGAGTTTGGCCACCCCGAGTGGATTGACTTCCCGCGCTTGGGCAACAACTGGAGCCACAAATACGCCCGGCGGCAATGGAGCCTTGTAGACAACGAAAACCTGAAATACAAATATTTGGCGGCTTTCGACCAAGCCATGCTCCAGGTTATTCAGGAAAACAAAGTACTCTCGGCGGCGGCCGCGTGGCAGCTAAACATGGATACCGCCAATAAGGTAATTATTTTTGAGCGCGGTGGCTTGCTGTTTGTCTTTAATTTTAGCCCCACTAACTCTATTCCGGAATATAAATTATGGGTACCCAAGGCCGGCGCCTATAAAATAATTTTAAATTCCGATGCACCTGCTTTCGGCGGCTTTAACCGCATTCAGGACGATGTATTGTACCATTCTTTTACCGAGGATAATACAAATAAATTGTACCTCTACATTACCAATCGCACCACGCTGGTTTTAAAAGTACAGGAATAAATTAAAAACTATAACTGTATAATTTGCTAAAAGATTTCCGAAAAAATAAGGCGGCTACAGTAATAATTAGCCGCCTTACTTATAAATTATGTCCAGTATAGAATAGGATCTGTAGGAAAGCGGCGTTTAAGTTCGGTATAGAAAAGCTACGCAAGGTTTGCATGGTACTGGCATCGTATACAAACTTTTTACCACCAAATTTATTAAACATCATCGACCGCGTACTTTCGTCGAAGTTGATAGTATTTACAACACTTTACATTTTACTTGAATTAAACCTTGCCATAAAAAACAAGAGGGGAGCAGATGTATTCTTTACAATTACCTTGATTGATGCTACTGGCTTGGGATACGTTTAAAGGGCTTTAATTCTTAATAAACGTAAGATTACTTTAACTCCATCAACTATAAACAAAAAAACTATAAAAAGCAGAACGGCTACTAATACTTTGTAGAAAGTTCGTAGCAGACCGATCATTATTTTTTTAACCAAAGGCAAAATACCCAAAAGGTATCTTTTTCTTTTAGTTCGGGAATAAAGGAATACTGGTCCTAATAAATCCAAAAACAGGATAACTAACCTAAGTATTAAAGACTTGAACATTATAAATAATTATTGGATTATATAGCTTTCTGAATAATTATTTAACTGACTGTCAAATACCTTTAATCGCTTTCAGGTTAATTGAACCCCTTCCCTTTTATTGCGAATGCTCCCATTTAACCAAATTCCATCCAATGGCTACATCTGCTACGTACTCCTTTTTAAAGGTGAGTTGGATTATGCAAGGAAGCAGCATACGCGGATAAAGCGGCTTAATATTTCTAATTATTCGACGATATTTTACCGTGCAAATAATTTCATCTGTCGCTACTTCAGAGGGCAAAGGGAGTTCATTACGAACATCCGCAATTTTATCTTTTAATAGCATAGGCGCTTCGTATAAATAAAACTTGTTTAAATTATCTAGCAAACATCTGATGCAGTAATAGTTATAATTACTAATTCCCACGGCATAAGATCTCCGGGTTCGCGCCAGCGCTTTCTTAAAAGAAACATTAATATTCTCCACCAGTTCTTCTTTCAGAGGCAGCATCAGCCATTCGGGGTAAAATCGTGCAACAGAAATAACTGACATGTTTCACCTTTCAGTACTTGCAGATTATTCTTAATAAAGTCTGCAGCCTCATGGGTTAAATTGGTATGATATTAATATCTTTTTACAAGCACTTTAATGCATTATAGCTATCTATTGCAACAGACTTTGATACAAATATTAGACACTAAGATTAACGCCTTATTAAAAAGATATTAAAATTTAATTAAAAATTAGGATATATTTTAACCCCTAAACACAAATTAAACACAAAAATCAGAAGCTAGCACTTAAAAAATATAGCCTCCTGAAATATTTAATCTACAATAAGTTAATGTAGTACCCCATTTAACAGCAAAACCGCCAAGCCTGAAACCAAACTGTTCTGAATAAAAGAGGTTAACTAAAGAAAAGATTAAAACTTTAAATAGGGTAATTAATTTGGCTGACAATATGCGGTGGCTATTCTGGCACAACGCCACTGCGCGTTAACGATCCGCTCCTTATTGGCCAATTACGTTTTATGAAGAATAGTATAAATTAAATTCCAGGAATTTAAATATTCTAAAACGTGGTAAATACCTGATAAGTAAGGCGGCTGCAGTAATAATTAGCCGCCTTACTTATAATATTATGTCCAGTATAGAATAGGAGCTGTAGGAAAGCGGCGTTTAAGTTCAGTATAGAAAAAGCTACGCAAGGTTTGCATGGTACTGGCATCGTATACAAACTTTTTACCACCAAATTTATTAAACTTCATCGACCTCGTACTTTCGTCGAAATCGATAGTGGTGTTGGGGTACCACTCCTGCAAAAGTGCTTTAGAACCCGGTGTAAACCGGTGACTGATTAATTCAAAAGTAATATTGCAGGAAAAATCTAATGTGCGTTCCAGGCTATCGAGTAAACCGGTATATTGTTCTTCCCAATCGGGTACGGCCATAATGGGGGCAATGACCAAACCTACCTGGTAACCGCCGCCACCAGCCGCTTTAGGTAAAGCCAACTTGCGCACGGCCGCCAGGCGAGCCGCCATAGAAGCCGTACCTCCTTCCAAGCGCCTCGAGATTAAATCGGCGTTGAGGCTAATGCGGGGTTGCGTATGGTTGTTATGGGGCAGGGCCAGCAAATTATCGACCTGGCTGTACTTGGTTACCCAGCGGAGGTGCATGTCTTCCTTTTCGCCAAAAAACCGGATGGTTTCGGCTAAACTGCCGGTTAAATGCTCAATACCCAAAGGATCGGTATAGCAACTGGCTTCAAAAGTAGTAAGCTGGCCCGGCCGGCGGTAATTAGTTAAATTATTCAGAATAGCCGGTAAGTTGGCGAAAGCCCGGATAACCGGCGGCCCCTGTAAACTGCCCGCCAAATAACAATACTGGCAATGGGCCGGGCAACCTTCGGCCAAATGAAACTGGTAATCGGCCGAAGGCGGAATTGGTTGCAATTTAAAAGCACTGGGCGGCGCCGTTACAATGGCTAACGTATTCTTTGCATTCCGGTAAGTTTCGCGTTCGTCGGTACCACGTAAATTTACCAAACGGTTTTGTTTAAGTTCCTGCACAGGCAAGCCTAAATCCTTTATCCGCTCGTACATTTGCTGTCCCCAAGGCTCCTGCAAAGCGGCCGGCGTAATAAGCACTCGTTTGGGCATCCACAACTTAGTTGCCGGTATAGCCGGTTTTACTTCTGTTTTATCCGCTGCTACTATCATTTATTTCTTAAATTCTGGTTAAAGCTTGTTTTCCGGCTTCTGCACTTACATACCTTAAAGCGGTATTCAGCAGCCAAATAATTAACAAAATCAACCAGCATTTAATTCTATAGCAGCAACCTCAAACATCAATAAATATTATTGATTTTCAATAACTTACATTAAAATTTAATTTATTTAACGCCGCTATTAAAGGCAATAAAGAAGCAGATTTATTCTTTAGTTGTACTGGCTTAAAAGCTTAAATATTATTGTTTTAGATAAGATATAATCTATCTAAATTAATTATTACAACCGTTTGCCATTGGTGGTAAGCTTACACGTATTTATTTAACAGCCAATCAATATTTAATATACTTTTTATTGAGTATTGTTATATAGGTTATTTATGATTAATTTTCAGGCGATATTTTTTGCAATATATAAAGAACCTGTTTACACGCCTTTAATCCCTAAAAAACACTTAACCCCTTCTTTTACATGAAGAAAATTTTACTTTTTGCTTTTACCTTTTTATTGCATTTTACCGGCTATGGCCAGGATCACGGCTTTAAGTTCGGGTACGTTACCCCACTGGAATTGCAAATGAAAGTGTACGACCGCGACACCACTGCCAATGCCGTAGTACTTCAGGAATTCGGCGAATCATACATCGACAATAGCAACGACCACAATTTACTGCACGAGTACCACGTAAAAATCAAAATCCTGAACAGCAAAGGCTTTGAGCAAGCCAATATTTCTATACCCTTAAGCAAGCATAATGGTAAAGCAGAGCGGGTAAGCAAAATAGAGGCGGCTACCTTTAATCTGGTAAATGGCCAGGCCCAGGAAACCAAATTCGACGGTAAAAAGGTATTTACCGAAAATAAATCTAAGTACCTGGATGTGGTAAAATTTACCTTGCCTAATATTAAAGAAGGCAGTGTAATTGAGGTGCGTTATACCCTGGAGTCGCCGTTTGTGCGCAATTTTAAGTCGTGGGAGTTTCAGGCCGATATTCCTAAAATTTACAGCGAATACTGGGCCAAAATACCCGGCAACTACAACTATAATATTACCCTGCGGGGCTTTCAGAAATTAGAAAAACAAGACTCTGAGTTAATAAAAGATTGCTTTACGCCCGGTGGCGGCTACAAAGCCGATTGTGCTTTAAATAAATACATGATGCGCCATGTGCCCGCCTTTATTGAAGAAGATTACATGACAGCCCGCAGCAACTTTATTTCTTCCATAAATTTTGAGTTATCGCAGCTGAATTATTTTGATGGCCGGAAAGAAAAATTTACCAAAGAATGGAAAGACGTAGACCTGGAACTCCGCAACGATTCGCAGTTTGGCACCCAGTTACGTAAAGGCAAAGATGTTTTTAGCGATTTAGCTGTTCTGGTAGCCTCCGAAAAAGATTCTTTAACCAAAGCCCAAAAGGTTTTTGATTTTGTGAAAGGCTGGTACAAATGGAACAATACATACGGCAAATACAGCGAATTTGGCATTAAAAAAGCCTTCGATAGTAAAACTGGCAACGTAGGCGACATAAACTTATCGTTAGTAGCAGCTTTAAACATGGTGGGCTTTAATGCCGAACCGGTAATATTAAGCACCCGCGAAAATGGTTTGCCGGTAGATATACATCCGGTAATTACCGATTTTAACTACGTAGTGGCCAAAGTAAATATTGGCGGTAAAACTTATTTATCTGATGCGACCGATCCGTTTATTACGTTTGGTATGCTGCCCATCCGGTGTTTAAACGGCAGAGGCCGGGTTATTACCGCCAAGGGCCCCTCTTATTGGCTGGATATAAAACCCAACGACAAAATAAAGCAGGTAGTTTACATGAGCCTTACCCTACAGCCCGATGGCAATTTTACCGGCAAAGTAACCAACACCTCTAACGGCTACGATGCCCTGTCGGAGCGCAAACACATTAATTCTTTTAACAACCACGAGGAGTACATTGAGGAGTTAGACGAAAAGTGGAACCGCATAAAAATTAAGAAATACGAAATAAAAAATATCGAAAATTTGGATAAAGCGCTGGTTCAGAACTTTGAAGTAGAGATAGAAGGTTTCGACGATCTGAATAAAAACAAATTATTTCTGAGTCCTTTTTTTGTTGATCGCTGGGATAAAAACCCGTTTACTTCGCCCGAACGCTTTTACCCCATAGACTTAGGTGCCCCCATTGAAACCCAGTTAATTTTAAACCTAGAGTACCCCAGCAATTTTGAACTGACCAATGTACCGGCCCCGGTTATGCTGGCTTTGCCTAATGGTGGCGGCCGCTTTGTTTTTAACGTGCAGAGCCTGGGTAATAAACTAATCCTGAACAGCAATATTTCGCTGGCTAAAAACCTGTACAGTTCCGAAGAATACCATTACCTGAAAGAGCTGTTTAACCGCATTGTGCAGTCGTATAAAACCAACTTGGTATTTAATAAAAGAACCTAATGTTTAAATTTATTGCCCTCTTACTGGCAGGCTGCTTAGTAGGCTTTACCACCCAAGCCGGCGATTTGCCGGTTAATTACGATGCCGCTACCATTCCCAAAACTTTACAGCCGTATGCCAATGCCGTAATCCGGCACCAGGAAAGCATTACCGAAGTGAAAGCGCTGGACCAGGTTATTTACAAACACAAAGAAGCCATTACTATCCTCAATGCAAATGGTGCCGAGTATGCGCCCATTGTTATTCATTACGATAAATCGCGGCAGGTAAAAAACTTAAAAGTCAATATTTACGATGGCAACGGCAAACTACTAAAGAAAGTAGCCACCAACGAATTTCAGGATGTAAGTGCCATCAGTGATTTATCTTTGTTCGAAGATGACCGGGTAAAGCATTATACCCCCAACGTAAAATTTTACCCGTTTACCGTAGAAGTAGAGTACGAACTCCGGCTTAAAAACACGTTTTACTTTCCGGCCTGGCAGCCCCAGCGGGCTACCGATATTGCTGTGCAGAACAGTGTGTACCGCTTTATTTCTAAACCCGATTTTAATATTAGACTAAAGGAATTTAACTTAACGAAGCCGCATCTGCAAACCCAAACCAACGAAGACAAAACCGTAACCTGGGAAGCACAAAACTTGGCAGCTATCCGGAGTGAGCCCTACAGCCCTTTGAGCCGTGAAATATTTACCCGTGCCGAAATTGCCCCGGTTAAGTTTTCGTACGAAGGCATAACAGGCCAGTTTACCAACTGGCAGGAATACGGGCAATGGGCTTATAACAACTTGCTACAAGGGCGCGATAATTTACCACCAGCTACGGCTACTCACATTGCCCAAATGGTAAAAGATGTAAACGCGCCGCACGAAAAAGTAAAAAAGGTGTATGAATATGCCCAGCAGAAAAACCGCTACATAAGCGTACAAATTGGGATTGGCGGTTTACAACCCATGAAAGCCGAAGAAGTAGATCGCTTAGGTTACGGCGACTGTAAAGCTTTAACTAATTATACCCGCACCCTGCTGCAGGCGGCCGGTATAAAAGCATATTACACCGAGGTTTACGCCGGCACTAATCAAAAAAGCTATTTACCTGATTTTGCCAGTGCTTTTCAGGGTAACCACGCTATTTTATGTGTGCCGGTTGCGCAAGATACCATTTGGCTGGAATGTACCAGCCGTGATGCGCCTGCCGGCTATTTGGGTACTTTTACCGATAACCGCAAAGTTTTGCTGTACACCGAAAACGGTGGCGTAATTGCCCGTACCAAACAATACGCCCCGGAACAAAACCGGCAAATCAGAACGGCTACTCTTACCCTCGATGAAAAAGGATTGATGCAGGGCCAACTCGAAACCCGCTACGAAGGCACCCAATACGATAACCGCGAACAGGTAATGGCCAAAGTAGGCCGGGAAAGAACCGAACTTTTAAAAGAGATTTACCCCATTAATAACTTGGAAGTAATTAAATATGCTTTGGAGCCGCAAAAAAATGCGAACCCTTTTGTTACAGAAAAGATGGAAATAAAAGCGGCTGGTTACGGCACTTTATCCGATAATATGCTCATGGTGCCGATTTTCCAGCTCGATAAGAGCATTGGTGTACCTAAAGAAGTCCGGAACCGCAAACAAAAGGTAAATATTGCCCGCGGTTTTTACGACGAAGACCAGATTACTTTTAACGTACCGGCCAATTACAAACCCGATTATTTGCCCACCGCCGTTACCCTCGAAAACGAATTTGGTTACTACCGGACCGCTATTGCCTTTGCCCCCGGCAAAATAACTTACAGCCGGAAACTGTTTTTAAAAGAAGGAGAATTTGCTCCCGAAGCGTACGATAACTTTTACAATTTCTTAAAAAAAGTAAACCAAGCCGACCTCCAGAAGTTTGTTCTGGTGAAACACCCGGCAGAATGATTTATTATTAACAACACTTAAGGTTGAAATTGAAAAAACTTGGTTTGGCTTACCCGTTTGCTATTGTCAATAATTCTTACATCCAGAGCGTTGATGCCCTTGGCTTTAAAATCGCCCACGTAATATTTAGTTTCCCGGTCTTGCTCCTTAAATTCGAAATCGTTCTTTTTTAACAACTTCTTATTATTTGCATCATAAATATAAATACTAATGGGCGTGCCGGGTTTAAAATCCAGTTGTAAAATAATATAATCGGCCGTGTTGGTTTTTAAGTGATTTAGAGAAGCGTAGTTGGCAGCGGTTTCCGATAGCAGCAAGCTAGCACCGTCAGGAGCCGAAGCAATAATTTTATAGAAATAATTGCCATTAGCCGGAACCGTGTCGGTAGCAGCATAAGCTAGTTTGCCCCGGCCAAACGTATTTCTTTCGTGCGGCATGCTCTTGATGGCTGAAAACTTGTGTTCGGTATCCTTTCGCCGGAGAATCTGTAAAGTGGTAATCTGGTCACTCAGGTCTTCGGAAATATTCCATGCCAGGTGCACCACATCTTCTTTTACCTGCGTTGTTGTAGTAACTTTTTCTTTTACGGGTTGTACTGGTATTCCCCGGGGTTCTGTGCTCACTTGAATCTGGAAAGAACAAAAATCTTTTAAATAACCATCAACATTCAATAAATAAGAATAGTTTTCTTTCAGCCCTTCTAAGGCTACAAACACATCATCCTGGGTGGCCAAAGAGGTGCACGATAATATTTTATAAGTTTTAGGTTGGCAGGGCACTCCATCAATTACTACTAACTGAATGCCCCGGGTATCGCGGCATTGCTGCCCGTTAATGTTAATATAATATTTCCCGGCCTGGTTGGTTTTAAACCAGAACCATTGGTCGTTGTGGTACTCAATACATTTGCCGGTTAAAGACTCATCTACACAGGCCCAATCAACGGTGCAATCGGTGGTGTTGGAAAGAAAAGCCGGCGCATTAACTTTCAGTTCTATGCGCTTATTAATATCATTATTGGGTACCTGGGCATACGTAATTTTAAAAACCAAAAAGGTCAGCAACAAGGCTAGCAAGCTACTTTTAATAGTCGTGACCACTTGGTTATTAATTAAATACAGATAACTTTAAAGATTCTTATTGGTGGCTTTAATATTTTTAGAATGTAAATAATCTGCTATGAAATATTTAATGGCTCTTTTATTTCTGGTTTATGCAAAGAGCGGTTACACCCAGGCAGCACCAGATTTTATTATGGGTAAATGGCAGGTAGAACAAGTATTGTTGCCTAAGAATATTCCGCCTAAAATGCTTAAATTACTAAATAAAACAGCTGCTATTTACGCAGGAGCCCGCTTTTACTTTGCCCCCGATACCCGCTTTACTTTAATAGCTAAAGATTCTGAAAACAGCATTGAAAACGGTTATTGGGTATATACCCCGGTTACTAAAAGTATTAAAATTTATAACCGGGAAAACGAAGCGCAAGGCAAAACATTATTATTAGAATTTTCGGCCATGCAAAGGCCCGATGGTAGCACCTATTTCTCGCTCCAGGAAGAACCAATAACTTTAAAGTTAAAGAAAGAATAATTGGCTGAATATGATGGAGGTTTTAGAATGCGTATAAAAAGCAAGTTGATTTTACTGGGCTTTACCTTACTGAGCCTGGCCTTTATTTGCAAGGTATACCAGTTGCCTGGCTCTGATAATTCTGCCGAAATAAATAACAAAGTTATTGCTTCCCGCCCCCACCTGATGCGGGGCGTAAGTTGGGTAGCCGGCGACTCCGTTACTGAAGCCCAATTGCAAGCGCTTAAACAAAACAACGTACAATGGATTTCGCAAACGCCATTTGGCTGGCAGCGGGCTTACAACTTACCCGAAATACGGCTAAACACCGGTAGTTCCCGGGCTTACTGGGGCGAGAGCGATCAGGGGTTAATCCATACTACGCGCCTGGCCCGGCAAATGGGTATTAAAACCTTGCTCAAGCCGCATCTTTGGCTCCGCGACCGCTCGGGCAAATGGCTCGGCGATATAGAAATGACCGACGATGCGCAGTGGCAAGCCTGGTTTAATAATTACCGTACGTTTATTTTGCATTATGCCCAACTGGCCCAGCAAGAAAAAATAGAAGCGTTTTGTATTGGTACTGAATTGCACAAAGCAGCCACTACCCAGGAACAAGCCTGGCGCACCTTAATCAAAGATATTCGGAAAGTTTATTCGGGCCAACTTACGTACGCCGCCAATTGGTACCTGGAGTACGAACAAATTAAATTCTGGGACGAGCTAGATTTTATTGGTATACAAGCATATTTCCCGCTCACGCAAAAGAATAATCCTTCGATAGTCGAGTTAAAAAAAGGCTGGGAAAAGCATTTACCGGCTATTGCTAAAATTGCCCACCGCTATAAAAAACCGGTGGTATTTACCGAAGCTGGTTATAAAAGTACTGCCGATGCAGCCATAGAGCCTTGGAAATGGCCCGAAAGAGGCCAAGCGGTAGTTCTAAACGAATCGGAAGAAACCCAGCAGGTTTGCTACGAAGCCATGTTTCAGGCGGTGTGGCACCAGCCCTGGTTTGCTGGCATGTACATCTGGAAATGGTATCCGCACCTACGGGACAACGGCCGCGACCACCGCGATTTTACCCCGCAAAACAAGCCGGCAGCTCAGGTACTGGCTAATTGGTACAAGAAAGAATAAAAGTTAAATTATCTGTTTTAACAAAAACAGCCGAATAATAAAATTAAAAAGCGGTAAATATTACCTGATAACAAATTAAAAAATAATAACTACTTCCAATCCCAAGCTTTACTACTAACTGATCGCGGATAATGCTTGAATTTAAAAGGAATATCTTTTACTTTCGTGCCGGATAAAACCTGAACCTATGAACATACACGAATATCAAGGTAAAGACATATTAAAAAGTTACGGCGTACGTATTCAGGAGGGTATTGTGGCCGAAACACCCGATGAGGCTGTTGCTGCTGCTAAACGCCTGACCGAAGAAACCGGTACTGGCTGGCACGTAATTAAAGCCCAGATTCACGCGGGTGGCCGGGGCAAAGGGGGTGGCGTTAAGCTGGCCAAAAACCTGGAGCAAGTGCGCGAGCTATCATCGCAAATATTAGGCATGAACCTGGTAACGCACCAAACTGGCCCGGAAGGTAAAACCGTACACAAAGTGCTGGTTGCCCAAGATGTATATTATCCTGGCCCGTCGGAAGTAAAAGAATTTTACCTGAGTATTCTGCTGGACCGTGCCACCGGCCGCAACGTAATTATGGCCAGCACCGAAGGCGGTATGGACATTGAAGAAGTAGCTGAACATACGCCCGAAAAAATATTAAAAGAGTGGATCGACCCACGGGTTGGTTTACAAGGGTTTCAGGCCCGTAAAGTAGCTTTTGCCTTAGGTTTAGAAGGCGATGCTTTTAAAGAAATGGTTAAATTTATTCAGGCATTGTACCGGGCTTACGAAGACACCGATGCTTCGCAGTTTGAAATTAACCCGGTTTTAAAAACCTCTGATAACAAAATATTAGCCGTTGATGCCAAAGTAAACATCGACGATAATGCTTTGTACCGCCATAAAACCTTTAACGATCTGCGCGACTTAAACGAAGAAGATCCTTTAGAAGTAGAAGCTGGTGCCCACAACCTAAATTACGTAAAGCTAGATGGCAACGTAGGTTGTATGGTAAACGGTGCAGGTTTAGCCATGGCTACCATGGATATCATTAAACTATCGGGTGGCGAGCCGGCCAACTTCCTGGATGTGGGGGGTGGAGCCAATGCACAAACCGTAGAAGCCGGTTTCCGGATTATATTAAAAGACCCCAATGTTAAAGCCATTCTGATTAATATTTTTGGTGGTATTGTACGTTGCGACCGGGTGGCCAATGGCGTTGTAGAAGCCTATAAAAATATCGGCGACATTCAAGTACCTATTATTGTACGCTTGCAAGGTACCAATGCCGAAGAAGGCGCCCGTATTATCGATGAATCGGGATTAAAAGTTTTCTCGGCGGTCTTATTAAAAGATGCAGCGGCCCGGGTAAAAGAAGTATTAGCCTAGTTAATTGTTAATTGTTTTTAAAATAAAAAGCCTTCCGGGATTTCCCCGGAAGGCTTTTTATTTGCAGCATTAAATATTTTCAGGTTATATAAAGCTCTTAGACCACATTTAACTCTACGTTTATATTGCCTTTGGTTCCTACCGAATACGGGCAAACTTCGTGGGCTTGGTTTACTATTTCCTGTGCCTGATCTTTGGGTACACTTTTCAGGTCTACCTCAAGCTTTACACTTAAGCCATAATTGCCATTGTCTAATTGGTTAAGGCTTACGTGAGCCGTTACACTAGCTTCCTTATCCAACCTGATGCTCTGCTTACCTGCTACCAATAATAAAGCACTCAAAAAACAAGCCGAGTAGCCCGCAGCAAATAATTGCTCCGGATTGGTGCTTCCGCCCTTGCCGCCCAGACCTTCGGGCACGGATACCGGCATATCAATTACCCCATCTGTTGATTTTACATGACCATTGCGGCCGCCCGTGGCAGTAACCTCTGCCGTATACAATGTCTTCATAGTTATTTGCTTAAGTTAATCTTTGATTATTAAAGCTTAACTGGTTTGGGCCCAATTTGTTTTTTAATTTAATCTGTTTGGCTATGATGCTAATAGCCAGGTTAATTTTTACTTGTTCTGCCTGCAGAAAGGGAATTTACATAGGCTGCTTTTAAAATGGCTTAAATTTTGATAAGTAGAATTATTATTACTAAAAAATCTATTCGTAAAAAATATCTAAAACTTATATCTAATAAAATCTATATTATACTTTTTACGTATATAACAATATTCTAAAAAGTTGCTCCAAAATAATTCGTTCAGGAAAAGCTTTATTTGTCTCTTTTAGCTGTTTTTAACCAAATTGGTATTTATTTATTATTTATTATAATCGTTTTTGCCACCTTAACTCAAAATAAGATTAATTTTTTTTTAAATATACCAATATATAGGTATTGTTTAATATTTAGAATTTCACTTACTTGCATAAGTAATTATTCTAATATAAAATTTACCACCTAAAAAATTTAGAATACCTTTGGTGCCGCAATAAAGCAACAAAAAATATTAGAAGTAATAACATTAGCCATTAAATGCTCTTACATGATTGACACCAATAAACTTTATTTTAACGCTCAATTTAGGCCTATTTTTAATTATTTAAATACCATCAAAATTTAACGTATCCCAAAAACCTGTTTTATATATTTCATTAAATCCAAAAAAATAAAATTTTATATTAAACCCTTTTACCAAAGCTTCTTTTAATTATTCTTTATTTTATATGAAAAATTTTTATACCATTTTAACGAGCCTTTTATTTTCGACTTTACTACTAACGGCTTGCGGCGATAAAGACAATGAGAAACCGGCTAACTGCAACGTGGTTAAAGAATACGTTACCGATGCCGGCACGCGCAAACTCCTGAACCAATACGAATACGATGCAACCGGTAAACTAGTAAAATATACCAGCGAAGAAACTGGCAGCAAAACAGAAGGCCGGTTTGAGTACGATGCGTCTGGCCGTTTGATTAAACTTTACGATAAACTAACCATTGGCAACAACGGTACACCCTTTGATGGTGCAATAGAATATTTATACAACCCAAATGGCTTATTGTATGAAATGCACGTTTTTAGAGTTGAGAAAGGAAGCCAAACCCGGGTGTATGAATCTTCGGTTTACTACAATGAAGGCAGAATTATTCATCAACGAGGCGGAATTGAAGCGTGCCGTGGATACCGCTGCCGCCCAGATTGAGTCTGCCTACGAGGCCGCTCGCCGCTCCTACGAGCAAGCGGAGTCCGAAATGAAAAAGCGTCGTGAGGACTCGCTGGCCCTCGACCGTTTGTCGCTTGAATACACCGATAAGGAGCGCGCGCTGAAGACTGCGGAAAAGTTGCTCGAGACGATCGCGACCCGTCGTTCGGAAACCTCCATGACCTCCGAGATCAAGGCGGAAAATGCGCGCATCGTCGATCGCGCCGTCCCTCCCCGGGCAAACAAACCGATCTTCCCCAATGTGCCGCTCAACATCGGCCTAGGCGTCGTCGGTGGTTTGGGTCTCGGTCTGGCATTTGCGTTTTTCGTGGCCTATATCGACGACCGCGTGAAGAGCTCCTTCGACATTGAGGGCGTGATCGGCCTGCCGCTCATTGGCATCATCCCGCAGATCAAGCGCATGGAGCAGCCGGACAAGGCCCAGATCGTCGCCAGCAACGCCGATCGCCAAGTCTCGGAGGCGTTCCTTACGCTGCACTCCAGCTTGCGGCTTAAGGACGAAAGTAAGAACGCGAAGTGCATTCTCGTCACCAGCACGATCCCCGGCGAAGGCAAATCGTTCACTACGACCAATCTCGCGCTGACCTTTGCGGCGCATGGCGAGAAGGTGGTCGTCATCGATTGCGATCTCCGCAAGCCGAACGTCCATAAATCCTTCCGCATTGAAAATCTCAAGGGCGTGATCGATATCTGCAACGGCTCGGCGAAGATTGACGATGTGGTCGTTCGCAACGTGCATCCGAACCTGGATGTTATTCCAGCGGGCGGTCGTGCGAAGAACCCCACGCAGGTGCTCAACAGCAAGGCTTTCGAGCTCCTGCTCTCCGATCTGCGTAAAACCTATGATCGCGTCTTCATCGACACGCCACCGCTCGCGGCGGTCAGCGATGCGATGGTGGTTCTCCCGCTGGTCGATGGCTCGATCTTCACGATCTTCTTCAACAAGGTGCGTCGCAAGGCCGCGCAGTTTGCGGCGAAGAAGCTCCTTGAAGCCAACGTGCCCAACTTCGGCGCCGTCCTCAACGGCCTGAATCTCGCCGTCTCCGGCTACTACTACGCGCAGTACTATGACAAGTCCTACAAGGATTACTACGTGGTGATGTCCAAGAACGACGATTCTGGCGACAAGGAGAAGTAAGTTTCGCCCGCCAACTGTCACAGCCCTCGGAGCACCTGCTCCGGGCGTTCGAAAAAAGGAGAGCTTCGGCGCACGCCGGGTTCTCCTTTCTGTTTTTAGGCCTGCCGCACGAGGAGGGGCAGTAGAGCGCAAAATCATGCGACGACTCGCATGACGACGTACGCGGGTCGGGCATTGCGCGGGGCGCAACCATCGCGCAAGCTACGGCTTCCCTTTCATGAAATCACCCCGCCGTTTGCGCCGTCTGGCGCTCGTGTGCTCGAGTTTGTCGCTATTTCTCGCCCTTCCGGGCTTTGCCCAATCTGAGGCGGTGCAGCCGAAAAGCGGAAAGAAGAAAGCCGCCGCTGGAGAGAAAGACGGCAAGCCTGCCGAGCCGAAGACCGGCCCGGCCACCCCTGCCATGCTGCTCGCCGAAGTGGAAGCGGCACCGGAGTTTGACGTGACGGTGTTCGCGACGCCCGATCAAGCCAACTACCCGGTATACGTCGCGGCCTCACCCGACGGCACGGTCTACGTCGCCAGCGATGGCAATGGCTCGCTGGGGGTGGACCCCGGTCGCGGTCGCATCGTGCGCCTCCGGGATACCGACGATGATGGCAAGGCCGATGAGGTGAAGGTCTTCGCCAAAGTCGATTCGCCGCGCGGGCTCGTGTGGGATGTCGACCGCGCGTACCTGATGCACCCCCCGCATCTTAGCGCCTTCATCGATCACGACGGCGATGGTGTCGCGGATGAACAGAAGATTCTCGTGAAGAATGTCGGCTGGGGCCTGAAGGATCGCCCGGCCGATCACGCATCCAACGGTGTTACGCTTGGCGTCGACGGCTACCTCTATCTCGCGATTGGCGATTTCGGCTTCATGGAAGCCGAGGGCACCGATGGGCGAAAATTGACCTTCCGTGGCGGCGGCGT
>NZ_JBMQUD010000057.1:0-36906 GCF_057359045.1 Adhaeribacter sp. | reverse complement strand
GGCAACGTGCTGAAACAATGGGACGGCATTCCGGCCAGTACACCTACCGAATTTATTACTAAATTGAGCAGCCCCGAAAAATAGTAACCAAAATAAATGGACTACCCTCTTGAATAGCTAGATTAGTTGAAGAGACCGTTTGTTTTCAATTAATAGTTTAATAATTAATTTTTTATTACCTGGTCTATATTAAGCGCAGCAGTAACTTGAACCTAGAATAAAGACGAATTTTAGACTAGCTGATAATTTGCTTTCTTATACATCCAGCATATTCCTGAACCGGAACAGTCCGGTGTAGTGCCGGTTAAGCAAACAGGCATCAGTACAACCACCCATCGCGCCTTTTCTGTTATTTAAGCATCTCTACACCACTTGTAAATGATTAATTTGGGCTAGCTATGGCGAAATACTGCTAAAATAATACCTGCAATTTTGAAGCTTATGCCGCAAAAGCAGTCTGCCATTCTGTTAAGATTAAGTTAAAACCGTTCTAATGCTCCTGAATATACTTTTGCCGCCAATTGAAATTACGAAGAAAGCAACTTATACTCCGCTTAGTGCTACTCCCGTTTAATCTACCCGCAATAAAATTTTGAAATAAATTGACCCTCACTTATTGACAATACGTAAACTGTTATTAACTTTGAATAGCAAAGTACTTTAAAATGAATCAGCAGCAAGAACAACTAGCAACCCTGCATGAGATCCGCAACATCATGGATCGCTCTTCACGGTTTATTTCCCTGAGCGGGCTTTCCGGTATTTCGGCTGGTCTTACGGCGCTGGCGGGCGCTGCCGTGGTGAAATGGTACCTGGCTAAACATAACTTTGCCTATCGCGATAACTATGCGGTTACCCTTACCCCAGAAACCATCTTGTTTTTGTTAACCGTAGCGGTTGCGGTGTTGGTAGTTGCACTGGGACTGGCCTCTTTTTTTACCATCAGGAGGGCTCGTGGTACCAACCAGCGCATCTGGGATAATCAATCTAAGCGGCTGCTTTTAAACCTGGCCATTCCTTTGGCGGCGGGTGGGGTGTTTTGTGCGGTGCTTTTTTACCACGGTATTTTGTACTTAATGGCACCGGTTATGCTGGTTTTCTACGGTTTGGCCTTAATCAACGGCAGCAAATATACGTTCAGTGACATCCGGTATTTGGGTGTTTGCGAACTGGTGCTGGGGCTATTGTCCAGCTTCTTTGTTGGGTACGGGCTGCTGTCGTGGACTATTGGGTTTGGGGTGCTGCACATTGTATACGGCGCGCTGCTGTACTTTAAATACGAACGATAGACGTCTTTTGAAAACGTTTCTTCAAAATATAAACAAAGCCTTTGAGAGCAGGGCACGATTAGGCATTATGTCTGTGTTAATGGTGGAAAACAAAGTGGATTTTAATAACCTGAAAGACACCCTGCAGCTAACTGATGGTAACCTGGCCAGCCACTTACGGGCTTTGGAAGAGGCTGAATATTTGCGTGTAGAAAAGCAGTTTGTCGGTCGCAAGCCCCAAACTACTTACCAAGCCACAGATGCTGGCCGCGAAGCTTTTAAAAACCATTTAGATGCGCTTGAAAAGTTAATTTTAAGTAACCGCCAAATCGATTAATTTTTTTGCCTCTTAACTTTGTAAATCAAAGTACTTTAAACAAATCAAATATATCAGTAACTAATCAATAACTAAAAAGAGAAAACCATGATGGTACCAAACAGAATTTAAAACAAGCTGCCACGCAATTTACTGAAGCGTACCCTACTGGGTCTAAAGAACTGATGCGAATAATTACCAAAGATTAATAATAAAAAAACCATGCGCGACGAAATACTTTCTAACCTGGGCAACCCCAAGCAACTTGAGAAGTTGTATCGGGCCAACAAAACACCCTTTAAACGGGAATTCAGCGGGTTGTATCCTGAACTAAAAGGAAACATTCTAGCCGATTACTGGAACGAGCGGCTGCATTATGAGTCTGATGAAATTTACTGGGGTACCAGAAATGAGTTCCTGTTTGTAGTAATCGCCTCTTTTTTGGCCGGCTTGCTTGCCAAGTTTCCCGCCATCTTCTCCATCAGCGAAGATTACTTTTACCCACGTAATATTAGTTTTCTGGTGTTCCCGTTTTTAGCGGCTTACTTTGCCTGGAAAAATAAGCTCAAAGTTAAAAAAACAGCTTTGCTCGCTGGGGTTATAACGGTTTGCCTGTTGTATATTAACTTCTTGCCCAATAATCCTAAAAGCGATACTTTACTGTTGGCTTGCATTCATTTGCCTTTGCTGCTATGGGGCGTACTTGGGGTATCGTTCACGGGCAATGAGTTCCGCCGCTACATAAAACGCCTGGATTTCCTACGTTTTAACGGCGACCTGGCAGTTTTGGCTGCTTTGCTGGTAATAGCGGGTGGCATCATGACCGGAATAACCATTGGGCTATTTTCGCTGATCGGGTTCCAGATCGAGCAGTTTTACTTTGCGTACATCGTAGCTTTCGGGTTACCCGCCGTGCCCATTCTAGCCACTTTCCTTACCCAAACCAATCCGCAATTGGTAAACAAAGTATCACCGGTAATCGCCAAAATATTTAGTCCGCTGGTGTTGGGCATGCTGGTAATTTATTTAGTCGCCATCATCTTTTCGGGCAAAGACCCTTACAACGACCGGGAATTCCTGCTCCTCTTTAACCTGCTGCTGGTTGGAGTAATGGCCTTAATATTTTTCTCTGTGGCCGAACATTCTACCAAATCAGCGTCCGTGTCTGGTGTATGGGTGCTGCTGCTCTTGTCTGTTGTAACAGTGGTAGTAAATGGCATTGCGCTCTCCGCTATCTCCTTTCGTATTTCGGAGTGGGGAATTACGCCTAACCGGGTAGCTGTATTGGGCGGTAACGTATTAATTCTGGTGCATTTACTACTGGTAACCGTGATGCTGTTCAAGGCAGTTACCAAAAAGGCCGCTGTTTCTGAAGTAGGGAGAGCCATTGCCTTGTACCTGCCGGTGTACATTTTCTGGACCTTGGTAGTAGTCTTCCTTTTCCCCTTGATTTTCGAATTTAAATAATATTTATCTGCCTTTAAGCCATTATATAAAAGCTTAATTAAAGGCAAAAAGAGTTATATGTTGTACTAAAAAATAAGGAGAATGAATGATGAATAAAGAAATTAATATTGGCAATGTGTTTAGCTGGCTATTTGGCCTTGTTGTTTCCGCCATAGGCGTAGTAAATACCTTCTGGGGAAATGATCCCGGTTTTGGAATTTTCCTGCTACTTCTCTCTTTTGTTTATTTTCCGCCCGTAAATGCCATTCCTAAGAAAATGTTTGGCTTTTCGATTCCATTAGCGGTTAAAATTATTTTAGGGGTTTTCATTTTATGGGCGGCGCTAGGTGTTGGCGAATTATTTGATAAAATTAACCTGATGACGAGAAGTTTTTAGTGCTTTATAAAAGACCCAATTCCTAACAATCACAACTACGAATGTTTAAGGCGAAGGTATTCTTTACGTGCCGTTTTGAATAAAATATAAAAAATAATGCAAGCAAAAATAAGTTTAGCCAACCTTATTAGTTGGGTCTTGGCCGCTATTCTCTTGGTGGTTGGCGTACTAAATATGGCACTGGTACATCCCGTACCCGGAATGGTTTACCTTCTTCTTTCTTTTGTCTATGCGCCGCCGGCAAATGCATTTTTCAAGCGTAAATTCAATTTTAAGGTGCCGCTTGCGGTAAAGCTCATCTTATTCATACCAATTGTCTTGTTTACCTTAGGCGTGAGCGATCTCGGAGATATGTTAGATTAGCACTTCTCTAAAAATACTTTTAGAGGAGAACCCCAAGCAGGCACTAAGCTTAAATTAAGTACGGCTTTTTTTTAGAAAACTAGCCAGAAGCAGGAAACCCGCTGCATTGCCATTCATCTGGCCGGTCTAATGTCTTAATTCTCTAATTTTTGATCTGTAACAACAATGCACGTGACCTACGGCAACTGTTAAATAAAATTTTTTATCATTTCACTTTGTCAAACAAAGAACTTTTAAAAACATGAAAAAAGTATTTAATCGTAATCCAAACTGGCTTAATGGTTACTTAGCCAAAAAATCGGCCATTATCAGGAACTTCCACGGCCTGTTATTACTCCTGGTCGCAAATTATTTAATTCCCCGGATAGTGTATGCGCAAGACAAAGCCACCGAAATTGATAAAATTTTTAGTTGGGCTACCCAGGCAAGTCCTGGGTGCGTCTGCGCGGTTTCACAGAACGGAAAAGTAGTGGTAAACCGTGCGTACGGCTTAGCCGATCTGGAGCGGGAAGTACCATTAAGCCAAAACTCCATTTTTGATGTTGGTTCTGTGCGGAAACAATTTATCTCTGCGGCTACACTCCTGTTGGTAGAAGAAAGCAAACTATCGCTTACAGAAGACATCCGCAAGTATCTTCCGGAACTGCCGGATTATGGCCACAAAATCACGCTCAACCACCTGCTCACCCATACCAGCGGCCTCCGGGATTGGACCGGCATATTACCATTAGCCAATGGCAAGCCCGATGCCCTATCCTTGATTTTGCGACAGCGCGGCCTCAATTTTAAACCCGGCGAGGAATGGTCTTATTCTAACAGCGGGTATGTACTCCTGGTGGAAATCGTGGCCCGTACCAGCGGAATGCCGTTTGCCGAATTTGTCCGCCAGCGTTTATTTGAACCCTTGGGTATGAAATATACCAGCTACGTAGTGGAAATGACAGACGTAGTTAAGCACCGCGCGCTCGGTTACGAGAAAAAGAAAGACCGTTGGCAACTGGATATGTACATGGACAACGACCGCGGTGGCGGTGCTATTTTGAGTACAGCAGCAGATTTGGTTATTTGGAACGATGCACTAGCAAGTAAGCGTTTGGGGGCGTTTGTAAGTGAAAAGCTACAGGAACCGGCCAAATTGAACAATGGCAGAAAACTTAGTTATGCCCGGGGCTTGTTTCTGGAGACTTACCGGGGAGTAAAAGAGGTGTGGCATTCGGGCGGCGCGGCGGGGTACCACTCCTGGTTAGGCCGATTTCCGGAACAGGGCATCTCGGTGGCGGTTCTGTGCAATTCAAACGCCGTACCCGCAACAGCGCTGGCCGAACGCATTGTAGACCAGTTTGTCACCTACAGAGATTCGGAAAAGTCCCCGGCCGGACCACCACCCGCCCTATCTGCCGAGGACCTGCAGAACGCGAATAACAGAGCGGGGCTGTTCTTGAACGAGCAAACCGGCGAACCGCTTAGATTAGCCGTGGACCGCGGCAGGTTTCGGGTAGCTGGAGGCCCCGCTCTCGTGCCGGTGGGCAAAGACCAATATCGTCGGCACGGTGCTTTTGTGCAATTTATGTCGCAAGACGAGTTTGAACTAAACTTTTTGTCACCGGACCAATTGGAACTGAAATCTATGGAAGGCCGCAAAACCCGCTACCGCCGCGCCAAGCCTTACGCCCCTACTTCCGCAGATTTGCTAGCGTTCAGCGGCCGCTATGTAAGCGATGAGGTTGGAGCATTCTTTGACCTGGCCACCGGAAAAGAAGGCCTGATGGGTCGTGCCAATGATGCCCCTGCGCCAGGGTTTCAACTGAATGCGGTTGCCCCAGATACTTTTCAGCTAGGCGGCGTAACGGTGCGCTTTGTACGGGATAAATCCGGCAAAGTAATAGCCCTGGATTACAGCAATCCGGTTGTTCGCAACATCAGGTTTACGCGGGTTCCTGACCAAATCAGTCGTAAATAAACCCTCCGCTATTTTTAAGGTGGCTGCCGCTGTTTTCGGCTTATTTAGATAACAAGCCAAAAAAAGAATAAGCTACCACCACCCCAGTTTACTTAAGCAAAGGTTTAGATAAAACAGAATTATTGCTTTTACGGCCAAATAGTTAAGCACTACTCACCTTTAAGCCGTGGTTCCAACACCTCACCTACTACTCAAATTGTAGTTGGAGCATGCTATCTGAATTAAAATTTTGAGCACAAAGGGTGTAAGTAGCTTAAGGCTTATGCGAAGTTAAATTTAGTTGGCAAAGAAATTTAGCTAAATTTCTTTGCCAACTAAATTTAATAAACCAATATAAAATACTATTTCATTATAAGTAAGCAGATAGTTTTAACTTATACATAATGATATATTCATAAAATATTGATTAATAAATTTTTATCTATTTAAATAATGCATCAAATAAACCCTATATATATGAAACGCAAATTTAAATCTTTAAAAGATCTAGTTATCCGCGTCTACTAAAGACTCTGGTCAATTCGGTTATGCGGGCCAGATGGTGGTCATCGTGGTCGGCTACAAATAAAAATAAATCCTGGCTGCGCATGGGCGTTTTTAGCCGCGGGTGCAGCGCCGATTTAAACACATCGTCGGGGTTTAAATGGTTAAGCAACTTAACGGTAACTTCCCTGATTTGCCGGAAATTGCTTAATAATTCGGCTAAAGGCACGGCATCGTGGTTAGCTTGTGTTGTCCGGGTATTCTGCAAATCGGTGGGCCTTAAATCAGTTTCTCCGTTTAAAATATCCTGTAGGCGGCCTTGCCACAGGGGTTCCAGGTCGGTTAAATGACCCACATTTTCTTTTATGGTCCAGGTACCATCTACGCGCCTGGTCAATATTTGGTCTGGAAGAGATCTTAATTTTTCTTCTAGGCGAGCGGGGGTACCAGCCAGTCTTTCTATAATAACCGGTAAAATATTCTGCGTAGTTTCATAATTAAAAACCCGCTCAAACCATTTAATGCTTTCCATTGGTGTGTAACTTTAGATTAGCTAAATATTTGTGGTTAAAATAATTAATCAATAAAATATAAGTCAAAGGTTAACTTAAATTTTATATTATTTACCTAAAAACAGGAAATTTCAGGCAGCGAAAACAACGTAATCTCATGCAAATCTGGAACTTACCCGCCGCCCTGGCCACGCATTCTAACCGGCTATTCTCGGTGGATAGCCCTTTACAAATTATTTTGTACCAGGCCCAGCAGGAAACCCGCTACGCCAATATTCAATTTACCCAAAACGCTATAATATTTTTACTGAACGGGTACAAAGAGGTAATGTCGGGTACCCGGAAAATTAATTTAAAAGCAGGCGAAGGATTTTTAATCCGGCAAGGGAATTACCTGATGACGGAAAAACCCGCCCAGAACGGCAATTATGAAAGTCTTATGTTCTTTTTCCCCGACACTGTGGTTCCGGATTTAACCCAGGGATTATTTCAAACGCCTGCAACTGTAGCGGTACCGGTAACCGACATAATGCCCGTTCCGGCTGCCGACTATTTGCAATCTTTTCAGGTTTCGGTTAAATCGTATTTTACCTCTAAACCTAACAGTACAGACTACGGCCAACTGCTAAAAATTAAAATGCAAGAACTTTTCTGGCTAATGACCCAAACCAAAGGTCGCGAAAATTTCCGGCAATGGGTTGCCTACTGGCATAAACCGCATGCGAATTCCCTCAAAAAACTGGTTCAGGAACATTATAAAGAAAATATTTCCCTCGCGCAGTTGGCATTTTTAGGAGGTTACAGCCTATCTACTTTTAAACGCCGTTTCGAAGAGATTTACCACACCACGCCCCGGAAATGGTTAACCGAAAAACGGCTGCAGGAAGCTTATTTTTTATTAAAATCTACGGAATTAAATGTATCGGAAGTTAGCCGCGAAGTAGGTTTCGAAAATGTATCGCACTTTGGGCAAGCTTTTAAAGAAAGGTTTGGCCAAACCCCAAAACAACTAAAAGTAGCCGGTTTATACATTCAAAATTAACGGCCATTTACTTAAAAATACAGATTTTTATATAAAAGATGCTTACCAAAGAGCAGGCAATAAGAATTTTCCTTTTACCTCTTTCAGAATATTCATTTTACTGAAGGCTTACAGCATTCATGTGTATCCGCACTTATTCATTTGAATAAATCTGATAAATATTAAGTCAAATTTAAACCTGAACTTTTTAGCGCATTTTTTGAACTACCCAAAACATACGGCTTAAGTTTAACCGCCTATTTTTGTTTTGTCAGCAGGTTAATAAATCTGATTAAAAATAAATATTATAACTGCCAATAGTTAACCACCGCTATAACTTAAATTCCGAATTTTTAATTTTCGCGAAGTAGTAGATGTTTAACCTAATATAAATTTATCTTTCCTTAAAAAATATTTTGGTATGTTGTCCTTGTTCGAAGATTGGTTTTTGTACAACCACGAAGCTAATGCCCAATACATAAGGTTAATCCATACGCTGCAGGAACCCGTGAACCAGCTGGAAACGCTTTTCAGTCACCTCCTCAATGCGCATCTAATCTGGCTGTACCGTATTTTGCCTGCCCAAGATAAATTACCCACGCCCTGGCAGGCGCAGGAAAAAGCTACTTTTGCTACCCTAAACAACCAGGCGTATCATAAAACCCTGGTACTGCTGCAACGCTCGGCCTTAGATTTGCCTTTTGATAAACAAATTTATTACACAAATTCTAAAGGCGAAAAATTTTGCAACTCCATACAAGAAATTTATATGCAGATACTGACGCATTCGGCTTATCACCGCGGACAAATGGCTTTACGGCTTCGCGAGGCCGGCATTGAACCACCCCTAACAGATTATATCTTTTTTAAACGTCACGGTCTCTGAGCCATTTATTTAATCCTGAATATTTACATACTTTAACTTGAAGCTACTACACCCATCGTAATAAATATGCAGAAAACAGTTTTAATTACAGGAGCCAGCCGGGGTATTGGGGCGGCCACTGCCATTTTAGCGGCACAAAAAGGTTACCAGGTAGCAGTAAATTACTTAAAGAATAAACCAGCCGCCGAAGCGGTGGTAAAACAGATTATTCAGCAAGGCGGCACTGCGCAAGCTTTTGCAGCCGATGTTTCTTCGGCAACTGAAGTAGCAGAATTATTTAAAGCTATTGATAAAACCTTTGGCCGGTTAAATGCTTTGGTAAATAATGCCGGTATCCTGGAAACCCAAATGCGTGTAGAAGTTATGCCTGTTGACCGATTACAGCGGGTTTTAAACAATAATTTGGTAAGCTGCTTTTTATGCGCGCAAGAAGCCGTTAAAAGAATGTCGACGGCTCAGGGCGGTCTTGGCGGAGCCATTGTCAACCTATCGTCGCTGGCAGCCCGCACGGGGGCACCCGGCGAGTACGTAGATTATGCCGCGGCCAAAGCCGGCGTAGATGCCTTAACCTTGGGCTTAGCAAAAGAAGTAGCTGCCGAAGGCATCCGGGTAAATGGCGTACGCCCCGCTTTTATTTATACCGATATTCACGCCAGCGGCGGCGAACCCGGCCGGGTAGATAGAATTAAAGACACCATCCCGATGAAGCGCGGCGGCCACCCCACCGAAGTAGCCCAAGCTATTTTGTGGTTGTTATCCGACGAGGCTTCTTACGCTACCGGCACTTTTATTGATTTAGCAGGAGGAAAATAATCTGTTGTGCTGATGCAAGAATATTTTAAAATAAATCATGCCTGCCGCTTTTTTCTTGTAAGCGCATTATTCACCGGGTAAACCAAAATCCTGTAAATATTTAGCGATGGCCAGTTCTTTGGCTTTGGCTTCGAACATAATATCTATCTGCTGGTGGTAGGTTTGCACGGGTTCGTATAAATAATCGGCGTGGGCGGTGGGTACGGCCGTAGGGTCTTCGTGCTGCTTTTTAGAACTCGAAAAATGTACCACGGGGGTAATGCCGGCCGGCCAGGTTTCTATAGCAGCCAGCAATGCTTCCTGCTCGCTTAAGCCTCCGGTACAAAACTGGTGATGGAAATAATCAAACGTAATCGGAATATTCACCTGCTGGTGTAGCCACAACAAATCTTTAACGCTAAACATGTTGGCTTTGTCGTCGTTTTCTACCGTTAAACGTTGCCGTACATGGTCGGGCAAGCGCACGTAGTTTTCGGCAAATCGCGCCATAGCCGATTCTTTGTCGCCGAAGGCACCGCCCACATGAATATTTATTTTAGCGTACGGCGTTTGCGGCTGTTGTAATAAATCCAAAAGCTCAGCGTGCTGACCTAGCTCGTGCCGGGTTTTAACTAAAACTTTATCGGTGGTAGAAGCCAGTACATTAAACGGTCCCGGATGATACGTGAGGCGCAGACCGCTTTGGGTGGCTTTCTGGCCACAACGGTTTAATATTTCTTTTATAGCCTCATAATCCGGCAAATCCGTTAAATTGTATTGGCTCATCCAGGGTATTATTTCGGAGCTTACCCTAAAAAACAAAATATTGTTTTGAATATTCCAGTCGATTACTTTTTCAAAATCCTGAAAATTAGCTAACGCCAGCGCCGAGGCATAAGCCACCCCTTTCTCCAGGAAAGTTCTCTTAATCATGGAGCGGTTTACCTGAATTTTTTGGGCCGCCAAAGTTAAATTAATAGATGCATAGCCAACGCGCATAGTGTTTAGTTTTGTAATGTAACTGCCTAATCCATTTCCTTACCCGTAAAAACCGGTTTTAACGTTAAAGAATGATGGCCCTGTTTACCGGCTTACCTATTAACCGGTGCTTTTTACTGGTCTAAAAAGTATAAACCATTGCCAATCCCAAAGGTTTAGCCGTTTAAAAATTATTCATTTAATCTGGTTTGGCAGATTGCCTTAAAAAGCAGTTTCTTTAAATAAAGGAGGGCCGTTTATAGTTAGGCTGCTATTTATTAGCGGCTTTCAATCACCTACTTGCATTTTCCTTAAGCCGTTAATTATATACCGCCGGCAATATTTTCAGCACCAAAATATTTTTCTTGCGTTCTTTTATTTATCATCTAAATTTTAACAATCATCATTATTTAACATAAATGTCAGCTAAGTCAAAACCTTACGTTATTTGCCACATGTTGGGCTCGGTAGATGGCCGGATTAAACAGGATATTTGGGGATTTAAAGACCACCATAAATATTTCGAAGAAACCGCCGCCAAAATAGAAGCCGATGCCTGGCTGGTAGGCCGGGTTACCATGCAGGAATTTTCGAGCAAGAAAAACTATACCCTCGAACCCTTAACAACAGAAATCCCGAAAGCAGATTTTGTAGCCGACCAACCGGTAAAATCTTTTGCCGTGGTCATCGACCCGTCGGGCAAATGTTTCTGGGATACCAATATGGTTTCGACGGAACACGTAATTGAAGTACTAACCGAAAAAGTACCGGCCGCCTACCTGCACCACCTGCGCAGTAAAAAGGTATCGTATATTTTTGGCGGGAAAGAAGCACTGGACCTTGATTTGGTTTTGCAAAAATTATTCAGCCTTTTCGGCATCCAAACCGTGCGTATTGATGGTGGTGGCCACGTAAACGGTTCTTTTCTGGAGGCCGGCCTGATTGATGAATTTAGTTTGGTTTTAGCACCTGTAGCCGACGGCACCATTGGGTCGCCGACGGTGTTTGAGGCTGCTCCGGGTTATGAAAACCGCAAAGCCACCCAGTTTAAAATCAAATCGGTAGAGCAGATTTACGAAGATTTTTTGTGGATCCGGTACCTGACTTTAAAAGAAAGCGAATCTAACCGGTAGCTTTTACTTAAAAATATTCTGCCGATAAGCAGAAATATTCATGGATTTAAGACCCTCTTTAGTCCTTAAGAAAAGGTTAAACAATAGCCTTAAATCGGCTAGGAAAATAATAGGTTGTAATAACCCTTTAAATGCTATTTACTATAATCTTAAACCATTTAAATATTCAAAATTTTCTACTGACGTTGGGTAAAATTTTGTTTAAAAAACCTTACCCAACATCGGTATTATTTTAACTACTTTAAATCAATGGTGTACCTAAGCTTGCGGAATTGCTTTTTTTACCGCTGGCGCTACTACGGTACCTAGTAATTCTATGGCCCGCATTACTTTGGCGTGCGGCATGGTACCTACACTTATGTGTAACAAAAAGCGGGTATTGCCAAAAAGCTCGTAGTTATACAATATTTTATCTATTACTTGTTGCGGACTACCCACCAGCAAAGAGCCTTCCAGGGCCCGCATCATCTCAAATTGTTGGCGGCTCATGGGGGGCCAACCACGCTCCCGCCCTATTTGCCCCATTACATACGCGTATGGCCCGTAAAAATCATCGGCGGCGGTTTGCGAATTATCGGCAATGTAGCCGTGCGAATTAATAGCCAATTGCATTTTATCGGCCGGGTGGCCAGCTTTCTGGTAAGTTTCTTTGTAAAGTTTGGTAAAGGGTACAAACCGGGCGGGCATGCCGCCAATAATAGCCAGGGCCATGGGTAAACCGTAATTAGCGGCCCGCACCACCGACTCGGGTGTGCCGCCCACCGCAACCCAAATGGGTAATTCTGGTTGGTAGGGTCGCGGATACACGCCGCGGTTATCAATAGAAGGCCGATGGTGGCCCTGCCAGCTAATTTTTTCGCTTTTATTTAAACTCAGTAACAATTCCAGCTTTTCGGCAAAAAGGGTATTGTAATCTTTCAGGTCGTTGCCAAACAGCGGAAAAGATTCGATAAATGATCCCCGGCCGGCCATTATTTCAGCCCGGCCCTTCGACAACAAATCAACGTGCGCAAAAGTCTGAAAAACCCGCACCGGATCGTCGGAACTGAGTACCGTTACCGCACTCGATAATTTAATGCTTTTTGTTTTAACGGCCGCTGCCGCCAGAATTACCGCCGGTGCCGAAACCACAAAGTCGGGCCGGTGGTGCTCACCCACCGAGAAAACATCTAACCCAACCTGGTCGGCCAGTTGTATTTCTTCCATCAGGTTCATGAGCCGTTCGTGGGTAGAGAGCAACTTACCGGTAGCCGGATCGGGGGTATTTTCGACAAAGGTGGTTATCCCAATTTCCATAGTTAAATATTTCTTTATTCCTGGTTAAGCAAATAAACAAAAACCCTCGCATGTAACGACAGAAATTTTAAAATGGCGTTAAATAAATTTAACTACAAACGCGCTCCTGACCTGCATGCATTTTCGAAGCATTAAAACTCCGTAGAAATATTGTACCTTAACCAGTACCTTGGGTTTATAATAAAAATATTAACATAAATAATTATGCTGGACATAGTAATTGAAGCCCGCAAAGCCAGTCTGGCTCCGGGCATGGATGTACGCCGGATTTTACCGTTTCGGCTGCGGCGGATGGTTGGCCCCTTTATATTTATGGACCATGCCGGCCCGGTAGCGGTGCCGCCGCCGTTAACCACCAATATGGACGTACTGCCCCACCCCCACATTGGTTTATCTACGGTAAGTTATTTATTTGGCGGCCAGGTTACCCACCGCGATAGTTTAGGCGTAGAGCAAATTATCCGGCCGGGCGAAGTAAACTGGATGACGGCCGGCAGCGGCATTGCCCACTCCGAACGTTTTGAAGACCCGGCAACCCTGGCGGGCGGACCACTGGAAATGATACAAACCTGGGTGGCTTTGCCGGAAAAAGACGAAGAAGCCAATCCTGCCTTTAACAATTATAAACCCGAACAGCTCCCGGTTTTTACCGATACCGGGGTTTGGATGCGGCTTATCTCCGGCACTGCCTTTGGGCTGCATAATTCGGTAAAAACCCACTCGCCTTTGTTTTACTTACACGTAGTGCTGGAGCCGGGTGCCCGTTTTGGTTTACCCCGCGAACATGCCGAAAGAGGTTTGTACATAGCCAAAGGCTCCTTAGAAGTTTCCGGAAGAACATATACGAGCGGGCAAATGCTGGTTTTTAACCGGGGAGTGGACCCGGTGTTGCTGGCGAAAGAACCCACTACTTTAATGCTGTTGGGCGGCGAACCTTTAGGCGAAAGATATATTTGGTGGAACTTTGTTTCGTCGCGCCGCGAACGGATTGAACAAGCCAAAGCCGATTGGCAGGCCGGCCGCATTGCTTTACCGCCCAACGACAATACCGAGTTTGTGCCCTTGCCCGAAGATAAATCCCGGCCAGCCGGAAACCCCGCGCCCGAAGCGTTATCCTGAAATTTAATAATCTGTGCCGCGTACCTACTGTTGCTTTTATTTAATTATATCCCACCCCACCAGGTTACTCTTACAGGTTTAAAAGTTAAAGATTTATAGCGCGTATCTAGTAAAATATTTATTCATAGGCTTAAACCTTTTTCACGCTCAACCATCTGATTGAAAGTAGATAGAGAACTGTCTCTATCTACTTTCAAATTAATCCGTTCTAATATAAACCATGCAATGCAGATTTGTAAAAAGCCAATGCCATGAAAAAGAATCAAAAGTATTGCGGATTGTTTGCCCTGGTGCTCTTACTGAGTATTATTTCTTCTTTTAAAAATCAAAATATATTTCCGGCTAAGGGGTCTTTTAAATTTCCTTATAAAGCAGCGGGCTTAACCGAGCGTGAAGCGGCTGCCCATTTAATCAGTCGGTTTACGTTTGGTGCCCGGCCCGGCCAGGTAAACGAGATAGTTAAGATTGGTTTAGAGAACTGGTTTTTGCAACAACTCCAAGCTGGTTTGCCCGAAGATGAATTAAACCGGCGACTAGCCAATTTTAAAACTTTAAATTTGAGCAACGCTCAATTGCAGGCCAATTTTCCTAAAAACGCGGAAGTCCTGCGCATGGCTATCCGGGACGGCGTAATAGACAAAAATGCGGTTGAAAAAGATGCTGCCGACAAAGATGCCCGGCAGGCCTACCGAGCTAAACTGGGTGCTTACATGCGCGAAAAAGGTTTGCAGCCCCAACAAGATTTATTCCGGGAGTTAGTTAACCAGAAAATATTAAGAGCTACTTACGCCCAAAATCAATTGCAGGAGTCGCTTACCAGTTTTTGGTTTAACCACTTTAATGTTTCCCTAACCGACAACGACTGCGCCATCTTTATTCCGAACTACGAACGCGATGTTATCCGGCCAAACGTTCTTAATTCTTTTGAAAACCTTTTGCTGGCTACGGCCAAATCGCCGGCCATGCTTACGTACCTCGATAATTTCCGGAGTACCGCTACCAATACCAATATGGGTTTACAGGTAAACCAGCGGCCTAACCGTAACCGGTTACCTGCCGGCAATAGCATGGCTCCCGATTCTATGGATAAAAGAAGCATGGCTTTGCAAAAAATTAAAAATGCCCGCAATGCCCAAGGAATAAACGAAAATTATGCCCGCGAAATAATGGAACTACACACCTTGGGCGTTGATGGTGGTTATACCCAGGCCGATGTAACACAAGCGGCCCGCGTTTTTACCGGCTGGACCATAATACCCCAAAACCGGGTAAATGCCCCTTTGCTGAATGCTGTAAACCGTCCGGGTCGGGGCAATAATCAAATGGCAGGCGCTACACAGGAAGGCGATTTTATTTTTTTACCGAACCGCCACGACTCCGGCGAAAAGGTAGTACTCGGCGAGAAATTTCCAGCCGGCGGTGGCTACGAAGAAGGAGTAAGGTTAATCAAAATTTTAGCGAACCATCCGGCTACAGCGCAATTTATTTGTACCAAACTAGCAGTTAGGTTTGTGAGCGATAATCCTTCTCCGACATTAATTTCTAAAATGGCCCGTACTTTCCGGGAGAAAAACGGTGACCTGAAGCAGGTATTAATGACCATGACTACCGCTCCCGAATTCTGGAGCAAAGAAGCCTTACGCGAAAAAACCAAATCTCCGTTTGAGCTGGCCATCAGTTCGGTGCGTAGTTTAGATGCCGAAGTACAAGCCCCTTATCAGTTATACAACTGGATTAATAAAATGGGCGAAAAGATGTATGCCTACCAGGCACCTACCGGTTTCCCGGATCAGGGTACTTACTGGATTAATACCGGCTCTTTGTTAAACCGCATGAACTTTGGCCTGGCTTTAGCCGCCCAACGCATACCGGGTATAAAAATAAATTTAGCGGCCCTTAACCAAAACCGTGAGCCCGAAAGCGCCGAAGCGGCCTTGTTTACTTACAGCCAATATTTAATGCCCGAGCGCAACTTAACCGAAACCGTTAAACGTTTAACGCCTGCCCTGAACGATCCTGAACTAAGTAAAAAAGTAAGCCAGGCCGCCGATAAATTAATGCCACCTTCAGCTTCTAACCCAATGGCCCCTGACACCACAATGATCAGTATGGTTAAGCAGCCAAAAGCAAAAGAGAAAATCAGCAAGAAAAATATTACCAAAAATAAAACGGAGCAGCAAATGCAAGCCGGTGCCGGTAACAATACCATGTTGGCCCAAGTGGTAGGTATAATTATTGGTTCACCAGAGTTTCAACGTCGATAAATATTTTCGTCACTAAATTTAATTTACTACCGTTATGACTACCCGTAGAGGATTTCTGAAATCTGGTGCGCTGGCGCTGTTTGCCGCTGGTTTAGGCGGAGTACCTAATTTTTTGGCTCAGGCCGCCGGTACAAATAAAATTTTATTGCCTTACAAAAAGCATAAAATATTGGTGTGCATTTTTCAGCGGGGCGCTATGGATGGTTTAATGGCCGTAACACCTTTTACCGACGAATACCTGAAACAGGCCCGGCCTAATTTATTTATGTCAGCGGCCCAAACCAGCGCCAACCCTTTAATAGATTTAGACGGACGTTTTGGTTTACACCCGGCCATGCAGGCTTTTGCCCCTTTATTTCAGGAAAAAAGGCTGGCCGTGGTACACGGAGTGGGTTCGCCTAACCCTACCCGTTCTCATTTCGATGCCCAGGATTTTATGGAAGCCGGCACGCCCTTCCGGAAAGGAACGCCCAGCGGTTGGCTAAACCGGGCCGTAGGTTTATTAGGCCACGAAGCTACCACTCCTTTCCAGGCGGTAAGCCTTACCTCGTCTTTGCCGCGCTCGTTTTACGGAAATAATGCTGCCATTGCCATAAGTAATTTGCAGGATTTTACCATTCAGATGCGGGGCAATCCCATGGCGGCAAACGTAGCGGCCAAAAGCTTCGAAGATTTATACGACCAAACCTCTTCGTCTTTACTCAACCGCACCGGCAAAGAAAGCTTCGAAGCGATTAAAATGCTGAATAAAATTGACGTTAAAAATTACAAGCCTGCTCATAACGCGCAATACCCCAACACGGCCTTGGGCAACTCGCTCAAGCAAATTGCCCAACTTATAAAAATAGATGTGGGCCTGGAAGTAGCCTTTGCCGAATCGGGTGGTTGGGATACGCATTATAACCAGGGTACGGCCCAGGGTACTTTTGCCCGCAACGTAAACGACCTGAGCCAAAGTATTGCGGCCTTTTGGTCTGATTTAGAAGCGTACCACGACGATTTAGATGTAATGACCATGACCGAGTTTGGCCGGACCGTAAAACAGAACGGCAGCAACGGCACCGATCATGGCCGGGGATCTTGTATGTTTATTCTGGGCAACAACGTAAACGGCGGTTTGGTGCACGGCCAGGTACCCACACTAGCCGTCGAAAACCTGGAAGATGGCCGTGATTTACCCGTTACCACTGATTTTAGAAGTGTATTTAGCGAAGTAGCCGGCAAACACCTGAATATTCAGAAAGAGCAGGAATTATTTCCGGAGTTTAAAGGAGATAAAATTGGTGTTATGCGCAAAGCGTAAAATTCATTCGTCTGCAGTAAAATTAAATGCTGAACTTATTTCGCTTTTTATTTAAGAACACCATTTAGCTAACCAGACTGGTGTTACCACCGCGCAATATTTACCTTAAGGCAATCTGCTGGTCCGGGAAAATATGTGCAGCAAATAGCGGTACTATAGCATTTAAAATGCTAAACAGGTTCTCTCTTATTTTATAGAGCCAGCACCAGGTAGTAGTTAAAATTTAGCAGATTTATTTTAGAAGCTTATTAAACCATTGTTATACTTCTTTGTCTACTAACTTCTACCGGCCACTTATTTTAGTATAATTTACCGGGTGAGGTAAGTAATTATTTGCTGCTTACTTTTTAACTGATGTTACGCAACAACAATTGAATTAGCTTAAACCTACTCAATTCCGTTATTCTGGAAGAATCTTATTTGCAGTTAGCCGATAAGATTCTTCCAGAATGACGGAAGTGGAAGGGTGAACCCTAAAATTAGTATTTAAGCAGCATCTGCATAACATCAGTTCTTAAGGAATATAATTTATAAGCCCTTATTTTTTTGTTCTTAAAAAGTTAACTATAACATACTTAAACAATAATTTAAGCTGTCATTTATAATAATTAATGGGTACGTACCCGATAAAAATAATTGTAAAAATATTATATGAATCTAAATCTCTACGCTACTGGTTATGGGCAATAATTACCACTCCCAAAAATCTTTTAGTTTATCGATTTTTGCCCTTACTTGTTTATTGACTATTCTTTGCTTTCCGGTTATGGCCCAAAATTCCAAATCGGTAAGCGGCAGCATTATTGATGCCGGCACCAAAAAGCCCGTAGAATTTGCCACCGTAGCTATTCTGGACCAAACCGGTAAAGTAGTTGATGGGGCTACTTGCGATATACAGGGTAAATTCGCTATTCCCAAAATAGCTGCCGGTACTTACAATCTATCAATCAGTTTTATTGGCTACCAAACCAAAGTTCAGCCTTTAGTAATAAATGGGCCGGGTACTAGTTTAAATCTGGGCAACATAGAACTACCGCTCGATAATAAATCTTTAAAAGAAGTACTGGTAACCGCCGAAAAACCCTTGGTTGAAGAAACCGACGACGGCTACGTGTATAATGCCGAAAAAGACATTAATGCAGCCGGAGGCACCGCTTCTGATTTATTAAAAAACGTACCGGGCCTATCGGTAGATATGGACGGCAACCTGGAAATGCAGGGTACCACCAAAATTAAAGTACTTATCGATAACAAACCATCGGCAATTATGGCCGGCAATTTAGCCGAAGCCTTGCGGCAAATTCCAGCCAACATGATTCAGAAAGTAGAGGTTATTACTACGCCCTCGGCCAAGTACGATGCCGAAGGAACCGGAGGAGTCATAAATATTATTACAAAGAAAAACACCACTTTGCAGGGCTATAGTGGCGGTGCAAATATTACTGGCGGCAACCGGTCTAATAGTACCAATGCCAATATTAATACCCGCTTAGGCAAAGTTGGCTTACGTAGCAATATAGGTGGTAACTTAAACCGTAATTTTGGCAACGGCGAAAACGAACAGATTTATTACGAACAGCGCCAGGTAACCCAAAGCAGCAAACACGAAAACAATGGCCAAGGACTTAACGGCATGATTGGGGGCGATGTAGAAATAAATCCGCAGAACAGCCTGAGTACCTCTTTGCGCATGAGCCAGTATGGTTCTAAAAACGACCGCTTTAATACCACGCTGGTTACCTCTACCCTGCCCGAAAGTTTTGGCAATATTATTACCAACGACCGCAACGCCACCGATAGCAAAAATACCTCTGGCAGTGTAGATATTAACCTTGATTATACCCATAAATTTAAAACCAAAGGCCAGGAACTAAGCCTGCTTACACTTTTTACCCGCAACGAAAACGAAGGCCAAAATTATACCCTCCGGGAAAACAAAGAAGGCATTGTAAATAACCGCCAGCAAAATAATAACAGCGCCTCTAACGAGGAAATTACTTTTCAAGCCGATTATACGCAACCCGTTAAAAAATGGGGTTCTTTAGAAGCCGGTACCAAAGCTATTTTACGGAATAACCAAAGCGATTACCGCTTAGCCCTGGCATCGTCGTTACAAGCGCCCCTCCAAATCGATCCGCGCCGTACCAATATTTTTACCTATGATCAGGATGTATTTTCTACGTATATAAATTTAAGTATCCGGGTAAAGAAAATATTTAATTTCCGGTTAGGCGGCCGCTACGAACATACGAATATTAATGCCCAATTTGTTAGCAGCGATACCACCCTTTACAAACCGTTCAGGAACTTTATGCCCAATATTACCACCTCCGTGCGATTAAAAAATAATCAGCGGCTATCGGTGAATTATGCTACCCGTATTTTCCGGCCCCAGATAGAATATTTAAATCCTTACCGCGACGATACCAACGAACGCAGTATACGGATGGGCAATCCAAATTTATTACCGGAATTAACGCATAACCTGCAGCTTACTTACAATAAATATATTAAGAATAAAAGCCTTAATGCCTCGTTGTACTGGCGCCAAACCGACGATGATATTGGCCAATACCGCACGTCTTCGCGGGTACGCAGCCGCACCGCCGATGTAGATAACAATCCGGCTAACGATTCTATCGATGCCATTACCACTACTTACCTGAACCTGGGCAGTAATATTTCTTACGGCGGCAATTTATCTTTATCCACCCGTATCCGGAAAATGGGCCAGTTGGGAGGTAATTTTAGCTTGTACTACAACGAAATAAACGGCTATACTTACAGCAATATATTAAAACAGAGTATACCGGTTTCGGTGGGCGGCTGGATGTATAATTTTAATTTAAACGCTGGTTTTCGGATTCCAAGAGATTTTGAGGGGCCTTTTAAAGACATGAGTGCCCAGGTGTCTACGTCTTTAAGCTCGCCGCGCCTTAACCTGCAGGGCAAAAGTTCTTCTTTTCAGCGGTACAGTATTAGTTTGCGCAAAGAATTTGCGGTACGCCCCTCCAGTAAAGACCGGGCCAGCTTAAACTTTAGTATTGAAAACTTCCTGAACAGCGGCAACTTAATCCGGACCACTACCATTACCGACCAGTTTACAACTACCAGTATTCAAAAACATTACAACCGTATTTTCCGGGTAGGGTTAAGTTATAATTTCAGCCGGATGGAATACAAAACCAAACCCGAAAGAGAGCGGAAAACCATTGTAAACGACGACCGACAAAAGATGGACATGGGCGAGGTAAAAGATATTAAACTGGACGGCCCCGAAAACAGAAGCACCCCGCCAAAGCCCGTGAACAAAGGGAAAAAACAATTAAAGTAAAACCTGAATGCCTCAGGAAAGACTTACCTAACATAATACAGCGTTTTATGTTGGTAAGCGGCCAAGCCTGCGAAAAAACGTTCGCAAGTATTAAATTTATTATAGGAGAAAAGCTGAAAAAGTAGGTCATTCATCGGCATTCATACAATTTCAGGATAGTCCTGAGATATTCAGAAGCAAACTCCTTTTACCTAAATTTAAAACAGGTATTTAGGTAATAAAGATCAGGAATTAATACGCCTTTATAAATAATCTTTTAACTCGTTTTTAGAGGCTTGCCGCACGGCTTTCTTCAGGCTACGATTGGCGTTGCGCGCTTCCAGTTTATCTTGTTGCGTCGAGAATTTGCCGAACTTGCTTTGGGCGGGTTCAAACTTTTCTTTTTGCTTTTTATCAGTGGTGTAAGCCTTCATCTTTTTCGGCTTTTCGCTCTTTTCTATTTTATCTGCTCTGGCCATAATTTTCCTTCTTTTCTAAAATAATGCCCGCCGTGTAATACCTGCATGGATAATAGAATAACGTTTTTGGTTTGGTTAAGTTAAGCTCATTTTCAACCAGGTTACTTTTGGCAGGATGGCATTTTTGCTGGATAAATGCTTTAGAAATTTATTTAAGGGTATCTGTTATTGTAAATAATACATGTAATTGCAGAATATTCCATCGGCAGAGATTAAACCAATACTACTCATCTATTAATATTAAAGACATAAAAAAAGCCGTTTGCTCTTGCAAACGGCTTTTTTTATAGTTAGCGAAACTGCTTAATCTATTACCAATCGCAAATTCCGGACATCGTTTTGGGTTTTTAACCGGACCAGATAGATGCCCTTAGCCGTACCCTGGGGTTCCCAAACGGTTTCTACCACCTGTCCTGCTTTGGCCTGACCTTGTTTAAGCTTTTTAACTAAGCTACCTTTTAAGTCATAAACGGCTAAATCATAGTCGGTATCTTGTTGCAGGGCAAATGTTATATTGGCCCTACCGTTTGCCGGGTTGGGGTAAGCCGTTAAAGTATTTGGCTTATCTAATTTAGGTTGAGTTTCAGCCTGAATGTCTCCCTTGCGGGCCGCTAAAGTTGTGCTGGTGCCGCGTACGCCCACCTGCACCGAAGCGGTAGCAGTAGCCCCGGTAGCATCAGTAACCGTTACGGTATACAGGCCGGGTAAAACACGGGGCAAGTCTTCCATGGCACTGCCAGCATTCCACTTGTATTTATACGGTGCAACCCCGCCAATTACGGTTAAGTTAATAGAGCCATCATCGGCACCCCAGCGCGAAGCATCTATGTGGGCAATCTGGAGCGCGAGCGGCTGTCCTTTTACCGAAACATAAACCGAGGTAGTGGCAGTTGCGCCGGTGGCGTCGGTTACCGTAACCGTATAAAGACCGGGTGTTACGCGGGCTAAATCTTCGGAAGCAGGACCGGCATTCCACTTATATTTATAAGGTGCTACCCCACCAATTACCGTTAAGTCGATAGAGCCATCGTCGGCACCACCACGCGAGGCATTATTATGGGCAGTTTGCAAGGCTAAAGGCTCGCCGTTGGCCGATACATAGATAGCCGTATAAGCCGTTGCACCATTCGCATCGGTAACCGTTACGGTATACAAGCCCGCCGTTACCCAAGGCAAATCTTCGGTGCCCACGCCCGCGTTCCATTTAAAAGTATAAGGGCCAACGCCACCAATCACCGATAAATCAATAGAGCCATCCGCAGCCCCGTAGCGCGATACATTTACGTGCGAAGAAGTAAGGGTTAGCGGGCTGCCGGTTACACCTACATTTACAGTAGTGGTAGCTGTACAGCCGGTAGCATCGGTTACCGTAACCGTGTATAAACCAGGGGTAGCCTTGGTAATATCTTCGGTAGCGGTGCCGGAATTCCAACGGTAGGTGTAAGGGGCCGTGCCACCTTGTACGGTTAAATCAATCGAACCCAAGCCATTGGGCCAACGCCAGCCAGCCTGCGCCTGTACTACTTTGGTAGTTAAAGAAAGGCTGCAGCCAAAAGTACGGGTAGTCTCTAATACTTTGGTGGCTTGTACAAAACCATAACCCGTCTGGAAATCAAAGCCGGTATCAAAGCCTGGAGTCAGTGGGTCGTCCATGTCGATTGTGGAGGCACGAAGATTTTCGGCAATTGCCGCCGGGCTCAGGCTGTTTTTGCGAAGCTCCTGCATTAAAGCCGCCACGGCCGCTACGTGCGGTGCGGCAGCCGAAGTACCAAAAAAGTTCGGAAAATTATCCGGATCTGTAGCGTGATCATCGCCAAAGAAAGTGGTATTGCCTCCATCCGGACCTACTACATCGGGTTTCCGGCGAATGTTGTTTTCATTAAAAGGCAACCGGGTACCCGTTGTAGAAATTAAGATGGGAGTGCCTCCGGCCGAGGAAAAACTATTAATAACCGGCCGGGTTAAATTGGTGTTAAATTCGGGTGTGTTAAACCAAGCCGTTGCCCCCACCGAAATAGTGCTTTGGGCATTGTAGTGGCCATAAATGGTAGAACTGCGGGTAACATGCTCCTGCGGAATGCCTTCGCCAAAATCAACCCATTTTATTATATTGGGGTCCGGTCCAGCATACTTGGTTATCATTATTTCGATATTTACTGCGCTGGACACCGATATACCTACTAATTCAATTGGGTCACCACCTAAATTATTGGCCATCGAAGATAAATCGGTTATCAACGTGCCGTTATAAAATACCAGTACGTCTAAATCTGAACGGGAGCCCGTACCACCGCTTACTGAATAAAAAGGTTCGTCCCACTGAAATGGAATAATAAAAGAGCCTCCGGCCGGAATCCGGATGGTTTGGGTTAAGTCGCCGTTGCCAAAGTCATGAGCTACCCCATAATTTACGCCACCAATAACAATTGAACGGCCGGAATTCCGGAACGGCGCCTGGTAAGATTGGCGATTGTGGTTACCAGCCGCACTAAAGTATGTAACGTTTTTCCTTACAACCTCATCTATCGATTGGGCAATAATGCCATCCTGGAACATGGGTTCGACCAGGTAAGAAATATCATCTACAATAATTTGGCAACCTGCCTGGGCCAGCCGCTGTATGCCATTGGCGAAATTTGCCTGCCCCCCTAAAGCCGTATGAAAGGCAATTTTTGCCCCCGGCGCTACGTCGTGCACAATTTCGGCCATGCCGCGCCCTTCGTCAGTGCCTTCGTCAACATCGGCTAATATTTGTACATCAGCCGGAATATCTCCGGAAGCTATTCCTGCCGCCATACTGGCCGAATCGGCACCAAAAGTATCGGAAATAACACCTACTTTGGTTCCCCGGCCGGTAAGGCCAGTTTTTTGCCGGGCTTCATCGGCTTGCAGTGCAGCATCGCCCTGCGAGGTTACGGCACCTACCGCATGCTGCAATTTATAAGCCGGCGCTACTGTATTTAAGGTACTAATTTTTTCCAGTTCGGCAATTCTTTCGACCGGAAAAAAGCCGGATACGATGCGTTTATAGGCCACGCCATTTTTTAACCCCAAACCGCTTAATTGCCGCAGAAGTTCTTGTCCGTCGGGACTAGTGGCTACGGCATCTATGGCTACAAAACCTCGTTCCAGTTGCAGCAAATTTAATTTTTGCGGACCGCTAGTGGCGCGTCGGGCCAAAGTTCTGGCGCTGGAAGTGGTATTTTTTAGTTCTAAAAGATCTGCCGATATTTTAGATTTTGGCTCGTTGTAGTGTTTGGGAGACTGGGCGTAGCCAATATTTACCTGAATTGAGAATAATCCTAAGCAAAATACAAAGCCTGCTCCTCGCAGTAAATTGTGTTTCATGATGTAGTTGTTTTTTGTTCAGTTTATATTTAAATAGTACTTTACAGTTATAATAATTAAAATATACATACCTGTACCGGGTAATTTGCCCCATTTTAATCCGGTCTATAGAACTTACTCTAATCAAAGAATAAGTAAAAGCAAAAAAGAACTTAAGAAATGAAGACGAAAATAAGTGGCTTAACAGATTAAAATGGCCGGACTTTGTTTTTCGCTGGTATTTAGCATACTTAATAAATCTTAAAAGGTTATTAAATAAAATTCAATAAAAAATGCAAAAATTTATATAAACTAATATTTAATGTAATAATGGAGCTATCCTTTTTATTTATAGTAATAAGCTGGTAAATAATAATATTGAAATATGTTAATTAAACCTTCAAAAATTTACGTAGCTTATAATCCGGTAGTATTTTGTCCTAATAATGGTTAGCGTTTTAGTCTTAAATCTAGGTAAAATAATGTAAGACTGTAATTGGGGTAATATAGTTATTTAAATTATGTTTTAACCTCTACTCATTTAATTTACATTATTTTAATGGGGCAAAAGTTTCTATTCTCTAATCCTATATACCAGAAAAGCACATACAATAAATTTTTTGGAATTAACCTTAAAGTGTCCTGTTAAACAGCCGGTATAAAATGCGCCAAAACTAATTATTAGATAAACTTTGGTCATATTTTAATTTGGTACCAGCTAGAAAAGTTATGTAACTAGTTGTAATGTCTATATATAAATCAGGCTAATAAAAAAGGCAGTTACAGTAATAAAACTACTGCAACTGCCCGTTAAAAAGGAGATAAATTTAATTTAGTTATCTATCTACCGGATGCGCTACTTCCAGGCCCAACACTTCACTCGTCCAGGAACGAAGTTCGGCCAGTAATTCCGGATTTTGGGCTAAGGATTGCCCGTACGATGGAATCATTTGTTTTAACTTGTTTTGCCAATCCGGGGTATTTACTTTGTCTTTAAAGCACCGGTGCAGCAAGTTTACCATAATCGAAACGGCCGTAGAAGCACCCGGCGAAGCCCCCAGCAAAGCGGCAATGGAACCATCGGCAGAATTGACCACTTCGGTACCAAACTCCAGAATACCACCTTTCTCGGGATCTTTTTTAATAACCTGCACGCGCTGGCCGGCTACTTCTAATTTCCAGTCCTGGAGCCGGGCCTGCGGCACAAAAGCCCGCAAAGCTTCTAGCCGGTCGGCTGGCGTTTGGCGAACTTCGTTAATTAAATACCGGGTTAGCGGTATGTTGCGCACGCCCGCCATAATCATGGGCCGCAGGTTATTTACTTTAATCGACAGGGGCAAATCAAAGAAAGAACCGCTTTTCAGGAATTTAGTGGAGAACCCAGCGTAAGGACCAAATAAAAGCGCCTTTTGCCCATTGATAATCCGGGTATCGAGGTGCGGCACCGACATGGGTGGCGAACCCACAGCAGCTTTACCGTAAACTTTGGCTTGGTGCTTTTCGATAAGTTCCGGATTGGTGCAAACCAACCATTGTCCGCTTACCGGGAAACCACCAAAACCTTTTCCTTCCGGAATATCTGATTTTAATAATAAAGGCAAAGAACCACCGCCGGCCCCAATAAATACAAATCTTGCTCTTACCCGGCGCTTGGCACCAGTAGCCAATTCTTTAACTTTAATATTCCAGCGACCATCAGCTTCCTGTTTCAGCTTTTTTACCTCCTGGCCAAAATGCAAGTTAACGCCCGAACTTGCTTTTAAAGAATTAAACATACAACGGGTTAAAGAACCAAAATTTACATCGGTTCCTATTTCCATGCGCGTAGCAGCTACGGGTTCGGTATTATCCCGGCCTTCCATGATCAAAGGTATCCATTCTGCCAAAATCTCCTGATCTTCGGTATATTGCATACCCTTAAATAGCTGGCATTTGGTTAAAGCCTGGTGCCGCTTGCGCAAATATTCTACGTTTTTAGCTCCCCACACAAAGCTCATGTGCGGAATACTCCGGATAAAAGATTCCGGTAATTTTAGTTTGCCGTTCTGAATTAAATGGGCCCAAAACTGCCGCGATTCTTCAAATGATTCGGCAATTTTAACGGCTTTTTTGGTTTCTATAGAGCCATCGGGCAGCTCAGGGGTATAGTTTAATTCGCAAAACGCCGAATGGCCGGTACCGGCATTATTCCAGGCATCGGAACTTTCGGCGGCGGCAACATCCAATCGCTCAAATATTTCAATGGTTAAGTCCGGTTGCAGCTCTTTTAGCATTACACCCAGGGTGGCGCTCATAATGCCGGCTCCAATTAAAATTACATCCGGGTTTTCGTTAAATGTATTATCACTTGTAATCATGTTTACTATTTGCTTATACAAATTAAAGTAATCTTAAACATACTTTCTACTAATAAAACGCAACATTAACTAAATATCTTTTGATAAATGTTAGTTTTAATTAGAAACTTCTAAAAAATAAATCAACTATTTAGTAACCCTTTCTACAACGGAATTTAATCCGGCAGGATTACAATAGTTAAACTTGTTTTTAACAAAAAGGATTTAATTATATTTATAAGATTGCCGGTAATTTTTTGATTACCGGTTTTGTTTTAAGCTTATGCAGGATTTTGTAAACAAAACATCGGTGGTGCGGGAAATTTGGGGCAAAGCCGATACCATCCTTTTTATATTTGCCGGGGCCTCGGCCGAATTTGCGCTTAATAAAGCGGTAGACTGGTTGTACTTTACTGGCCGCTTACCCGCCGATCCGTTAGGCAGGCTTTTTTCTACGGTTACGTACGCCCAGCAAATTGTTTTTTCGTCGGAGGCGGGTGCCCACCGGGCCATAGATAACATGCGCGCCATACATGCGGGCGTAGAAGCTAACCGCGGCACGCAAATACCAGATTGGGCTTACCGCGATGTGTTGTACCTGTTAATTTATTACTCGATTGGGGCGTACGAGTTGCTGGAAAGAAAATTAAGCCCCCTCGAAAAAGAAGAAGTATACCAGGTATTTTACCGGGTAGGTCACCGTATGGGTATTCCGGACTTGCCGTTTAGCTACGAAGCCTGGTTACCGCAACGGCAAGCCCATTTACAAAACGATTTGCAACTAAGTAAATATTCTTTGGATTTATATGCACAATACCACCGGCATTTGGGGAACTTCCGGTATTTTATATTAAAACAAGCCCAGATATTAATAGTACCGGAAATAGTACACCATTACCTCAAACTAGGGAAATATAGCAGCTTAAGCCTGGTATTGCCTTTGTATAAACTTACCCGCCAAATAAATTTAGACAAATTTTTAAAGGCTATTTTATTACCAGCAGATTACCAGGCCGAAATAAAGGCGTTGGATAAAGCTACTTATGCCCCTAACTAATGGCAATATTGGGCAGCAGCAGTTCTTCAACCAATAAGTTTAGGAGCGCCGGTAAAAGACCGGAATATTATTTATCTAATTGGAAGAGTTTATCCAGTAAGCTTACAACTACCTCGCTGCAAGTATAAGGCAAGATAAGGAAAGACATAAGTTGTGATAAGTCGTCTTTATCGGTGTGGTAAACGTTAGCTAACAGAAATCCTGCAAAATATCCTAAACTCCAGTAAATGCCTAACCCTTGCGAAATATGCCCCAAGGCAGTAGAAATGGCAATACAAACAATAACTAATTTAATATTATGCAGAAAAAACATGAAAACAAACTAAGAAACCAACAGCTATTTTTACATCTTAATTGATTAACCTGGTTTAACAGATGAGTTTGCTTAAAAAACTTTATTTAAAGCGTAAACTCACCAAAACTAAACCCTGAACAAATCTACAACATAAAAATTAAAATTTACTAGCAATTGGTTAACATTTTATAACTTTTCTTTTAAAATCTCGTAAAAGGCAAATTCTCTTAAACACAAGAAATATTAGCCTAAGATTCTGCTGCAGATTAAAGCTTAAATTTCCTTCTTTATCCTATCCGCTGGCATACATCAGAAATATTTTTTTGTCCAGAATAGGGGAATATTTTAAACCTCTCTCCTACTATTTTCTACTATCATTCAAATTATTTACCGTAAGTAATTCTAACTTTGATTTTGCGGGTATTTAGCTGCTAAATCTTTTATTTTCTATTAATTCTGCTGCGGGGTATCATCTTCCATTTCCAGCAGCAAGTTGGCTACCAGCGCAGTCCAGCCGGTTTGGTGCGAAGCTCCCAAACCCTGACCCGTATCGCCGTTAAAAAATTCGTAAAATAAATGATAATCCCGGAAGTTTTCGTCTTCGGCTAAGAGCGGATGATTGGCTTGGTACACAAACTTACCGGATTCATCCTTATCAAATATTTTTAATAACCGTTTGGTTAGTTCCTGGGCAATTTGTTTAAGGTTTAACTTATTACCCGAGCCTGTCGGGAATTCATAAATGTAGGTATCGCCGTAATATTTGTAATATTTGCGCAAGGCCTGGATAATAAGGTAATTCATCGGCAACCAGATGGGGCCCCGCCAATTAGAATTACCCCCAAACATAGAACTGGAACTTTCGCCGGCCTCGTACTGAATAATGTGCTGGTGCCCCTGGTAAGAAAACACGTACGGATTATCCTGGTGAAATTTAGATAGAGACCGGATTCCGTAATCCGATAAAAATTCTGCTTCGTCGAGGAGGCGCTTTAACACGTGCTCTAGTCGGAAACCCCGCATAATCGAAAACAAGTGAAAGCCTTTTTCATTTTTATGTTCGATGTGCGAGATAAGCTGGGCCAAATCGGGCCGGGTACGGATAATACCTACCGCCCGGCGCTTAAATTCCTGCATTTGATCGAATACCTTGCTGTTAATTATTTCTACAGCCAACAACGGAATAATGCCTACCAACGACCGGATGCGCAAACGCTGGCTCTGGCCATTATCTAGTTGCACCGCATCGTAGTAAAAATTGTCTTCATCGTCCCAGAGCGATATATTTTTCTCGCCAATGTTATCCATGGCCCAGGCAATACTAAGAAAGTGCCGGAAAAATTTAGCTGCCGACTCTTCGTAGGCCGGGTTACGTTTGGCCAATTCAAGCGAAATCCGGAGCATGTTTAAAGCGAACATAGCCATCCAACTGGTTGCATCGGCTTGTTGCAAATTTTTAATACCGGGCGGCATTTGGTTACGGTCGAACACCCCGATATTATCGAGGCCCAGGAAACCACCTGCAAATAAATCGATGCCGTTTACGTCTTTCTGGTTTACCCACCAGGTAAAATTCATGAGTAATTTCTGGAAAGCTCTTTCGAGAAAATCCAAATCAGCGGTGCCCGTTTTTTGCAAATCGGTGGCGTACACCTGCCATACGCCCCAGGCATGTACCGGCGGGTTTACATCACTAAAATTCCACTCGTAAGCCGGAATCTGGCCGTTGGGATGCATGTAATATTCGCGCAGCATTAACAATAATTGCTGTTTTGCAAAATTAGGATCTACGTGAGCAAAGGTGGTGGTATGGAAGGCTAAATCCCAGGCGGCGTACCACGGGTATTCCCATTTATCGGGCATGGAAATAACATTGCGGTTGGTTAAGTGTTGCCAGCCGGCATTGCGCTTAAAGGTTCTGTAGGGCGTTTTTTCTTTTAAACCACCATTAATCCAGCGATGCACATCTAAATAATAAAATTGCTTTGTCCAGAGTAAGCCGCCCAAAGAACTCCGCACCAATTTTTTCTGTACCGAAGTAAGTTTTTCCGGAATTACAAATTCTTTATAGTAATGAAAATTTTCGGCTTGGCGTTTTACAAATAAATCATCAAAATCGGCCCAGGGATCGTCTATGCGGTTGCGTTTTAGCCGCACCCGGAATACTTTGCATTTGCCCGCCGGAACTTCGGCTTTAAACCAAACAGCGGCTTTGGTTCCTTGCATTTCGGGGTTTACGGTAGCCTGCTGGTTTACAACATGGTTGTTAATGCCGTCTTTTACGTACGGCACTTCGTTTTCGGCCCGGTAAATGCGTTGGTTATTTGTTTCGTTTTCGCAGAAAAGCTGCTCGCCGTACTCGTGGTATAAATAAAAAATACCTATGCGTTGCGAGGCCGTTTGCAGGCAATTAGGCGAGTGCGCTTTTATATTGGGCCGGTTGTACTGCGGGTTGTGTTTCCAGTAATTCCGGAACCACAAATGCGGCAACACGTGAATGGTAGAGGCTTCCGGTCCGCGGTTATAAACGGTAACCTTCATCAGAATATCGTTTATATCGGCTTTGGCGTATTCAATAAAAATATCAAAATACTTTTTCTGGTCAAATACGCCCGTATCTAAAATTTCGTATTCGGGTTCGTGCCGGCTACGTTGGTTTTGTTGTATTAAATCGTTGTATGGGAACTCGGCCTGCGGATATTTATAGAGATATTTGCAGTAAGAATGCGTAGGCGAAGAATCCAGGTGATAATAGAGTTCTTTTACGTCTTCGCCGTGGTTGCCCTGGTTGTTGGTTAAGCCAAAAAGCCGCTCTTTGAGCATATAGTCCTGTCCATTCCAGAAAGCCGGCGCTAAACACAAAATCTGCTTCTCGTCGCAAAAGCCGGCTATTCCTTCTTCGCCCCAACGGTATGCATTGCTACGGGCCATGTCGTGGGTAATAAAGTTCCAGGCATCACCACTGGGGCTGTAATCTTCGCGCACAGTACCCCATTGCCGTTCCGACAAATAAGGCCCCCACAGTTTCCAGTTACGGTTATTCGGCGATTGCTCTAAACGTTCAAACTCTTTAATTCCCATGTTAAACAAACTCTTGGCAGTATAATATTAAACAATTCAGGGGTCAGGGTATAATTTTCAAAAGTACTAAAACTTTAAGCTTTCCTTTATAAAACCTTAAGTTTTCGTACTTATTTAAAACCCCAGCCCCAATTATGTCAGGCTGTTAAAACATTAAATATCATTTAAAATGGCCAACAGCGCAGTTTATCGTAATTAAAGCACCTTAATTTTCAGCTTAATATATTAAGGCAAAGCGTAGAGTTAAGTTATAGCAGAATGAAAGAATCAGGAAGGAAATTCATTTAAAGGATTTTACTTTAGTTTTAAAATTTTTCTATTTACCGCCTAACCGGTATTTTCGGCCTTATTATTCAATATTAACCTTCATGACATATTGTTTAGGCATTAAAGTAAAAGAAGGCCTGGTGGCCATTGCCGATACCCGCATTACCGCCGGTACCAGTACTACCGTTAAAAAGAAAACGTACATAACCCAAAAAGACAATTATTCGCTTTTTATCATGACCAGTGGTTTACGGTCGGTACGCGATAAAGCCGTGCATTATTTTCAGGAGTTAATAGAAACCGGCGTAGTATATAATAAATTGTACAAGGCAGTAAATGCCTTTGGCGAACAAATAAAAAGAGTGGCCGAAGAAGATAAAGCGGCGCTGGAGAATGCCGGTTTCCGGTTTAACCTCAATACCATTGTGGGCGGGCAGCTAAAAGACGACGAGGAGCACAAAATGTTTTTGCTTTATTCCGAAGGCAACTGGGTAGAACTGGACGAGGGTTCGCCGTACGAAATAATTGGTAATTCCGGGCAAGGCAAAGCTATTTTAAACCGCACCTTAACCGATACTTCTACCATGAAGCAAGCCTTAAAAGCTGGTTTTCTGTCGTTCGATTCTACGCGGGTAAGTAATAACGACGTAGAATTTCCAATAGATGTAATTTTGTACAAGAAAAATAGTTTCCGGATGATTGAACACCGCTACGAGAAGAAAGACCTGGAAAAAATTGCGGAGCTCTGGGCCGATAAACTAAAACAGGCTTTAGATGATATACCGGAAGAATGGATGGAAGCCGCCTTTGATAAAACTGCCTAAATTTAAATACTTCTGCCTAGTAGAGCCCACAACAAAGTGTTGTTATTAAACTAAATAATGGCGAATATTTTATTACCCGATGCCTTAACGCTTATAAAAACCAATAATATTAATTTGTTTTAACCAGCCAACTGGCAGATATAAATACGTGTATTCTCCTATAAATTACGTATTTAAGCATTAGTAAAATTACATTTGTTTATACAAATTTGTATAATATTTACCCATTACAAAATGCATTTCCAGGTATTAGGCAACCAGGTAGAGTACCTGCAGGCGGCAAAACGGCTGGAGGAAATTGCTGATGCGCCGCCTGATTCGGCCGAAGCCCGGGAATATAAATTATTGCTAAAAGCTTTTATCCGGTTTGAGAAAGATTTGAAAGCGATAAAACAGAAAGCCTCGCAAAAGCATACTATTTAGACAGATCTTGTCGCAAGCTTTAAAAATCTTTTTATATTTTAAACAATAAACCTAAACGCCAAAAGTGTTTTATTTATCTGTTCTGGTAATAAAGGGCACCTTGGCTAGTGACCTAGGTTTCAACCACCATTGTTTTCAAACCGGCCAATTGGTCGCCGTTGAGCTTTCCTAAAATTAAAGCAATAATTTCTACTTGCCCAATGCGGTAAACCTTTATGTGCTGCAAATGCTGTTCTAAGTAAGCCTGCAAATCCCTAAAACGCTTGGCCATAACTTTCATGTCCTCGTCGGCTTCGGGTTGTTCGGCGGTCATGTTCCGGAAAAAATAAGGCAAATCTTGTATCTGTATGGGGTCCGAAGTTGGTTTTGCGGCCAGGTTGTAAAGCTCCGGGTGGGTAATTTCGGTTGGATTGGCCACTGTAACCTGTATGGGTTCTAATGGGTAATCGCTCTCACTTAAAAAATATAAGCCTTCGGTCAATTCTTTTAACCGGCTTAAAAATACATCTATGGACAAGGTTTCGACCGAATTCATGCTGTAGGGAATCTGGATAAAATAATATATTGCTTAACTTAAACTTTATTTGCCTGGTAGCATCGCCGCAAGATTTACGCTTGCGAAACAAATGCTTTAAAGTCTTTTAATTTAATTTAGCGCAACGCGCCCGCATCGGCTTTGGCTTCAATAACTTCTTGTACGGTATTTGGAAGCTCTGCCAGCAAATCGTAACCAGTGGCTTGTTCAATAGCATCTACGGTGGTTATATATTTCGTCCAGTCCGAGTCTATTGTATTGCTGTTGGGGGTGTCTATGGCTATAATGCGGGTTTCGGAGTTTATGCGGTTTCCATCGTCGGTTCCGTCGGGCAATATTACTACTACTTTCCAGATTTGGCTGGGTACCGTAATTTTTCCGCCCTTAATGGTGGTTTTGCTGCCGCTGCTGCCTTGTCCGCCCGTGCCGTAGCAGCCCATAATTACATAACATTCCTGGCCTTGTTTGTCTACTAAGTACCGGATATATTCTTCCAGGTTGCTCCAGGTTTCGCGGTTGTTGGTGGGGGCCTGCGGAATAATATTGGTCATTAAAAAAGTAGCGGCATTATCGTCCTGGGTGTTGGTGCGGTCGCCGGAAGGACAATTGTGGCCCCGATCGAAGCCGCTGCCCGAGTAATCGCTGGTGCTTACCCGGTACCAGCCACTAGGTAAAGAGGTATCGGAACGGAAATTATCCTGCCGGGGAGCATCGCCTAACCAATCTTTGCTCACGTGCCAGCTTACCCAATTGGGCGTACCCCGGTCGCGGCTGTAAGAAAGGGCGTACTGCGGTTTCTGAATTAAATAATTATTAAAATTACTTTCATCAGCAGTTGCATTACTGGGGTTGCCTAAGAGTAAATGTTCGTAATCCGAAAAAGTTTTGCGCAGGGTTGCACTGGGTTCGTTGCCCGGTAAAGTTTGCTCCCGTTGTTTATTTTGCGTCGTCGTATCTTCAGTAGAAGTAGGTGAAGTCGTGCGCACGCAAGTAGCCAAGGTTAAAAAAAACAAAAGCAACGCTACAAATATTAATACAACCAGCAGGTTTGGTTTCATAGGGTCTGGGGTATAAAACTGATTTGCTTACTTAATATAGGGCCAAAGATAACGCAGATAAAAGACAGGATAGGTGGCCATTGTATATTTTAAATGAGAACATAGCCTTTATTAAAATAGGGAACCGCTACCCTTGCTGCGAGTTATCACCAGAGAGTAGTTTAAGCTTTAGCATGGGTGGCGATAACACCACCCATGGTACCAATGATTATTTAAATATTGATAATTAAATAATTAAGAATATTCATGTATATTATTGCTTAGCCTTATTTAATACGCAAGTCATAAAAGTAGGATTAGTTATTTTGCTGACGGAATACCCGGACCAGGTGTTCGTAATTTCAGCTAATTATTCAATCAATTAGTCAGAGCATTTTATTTTTTGTGCTGATGCTTTTGGTAATGGGTTTGCAGCGCATCTTCGGCAAAATCATTGGTTAAATCTCTTGTTACCGTGTGCACGTGGTTGGCGTTGTTCTGGGAGTTATCGTATTCAATTAATATTACCGGGCTGTGAATGCGGTAATAATGCGCCTTACCCGGGGTTGGTTCGCGGCTCCCCGCCCAGGCAAAATACAGGTGGTCGGTGCCGGCATCTTCTACTTTTTTCCGGAAAGCCTGCGCCAATTCTTTTTTATAATTATTCAGGTATAAATGTAGCAACTGGTTAAAAGCTTTTTGCTGCGCCGCATTCATTTGGTTGTATTTAATGCCAACGGGGTTTTTAAGCATAACGCGGCGCGAATTACTTGTTACAATTTCGTTCGGTGCTATATCGGCTATAATTACTTGCTTTAACTGCTCCGGGGTAAATAATTTAATTAACGCAAATCCCAACTCGGCTTCTTGCTTTAATATTTGTTTTCCTTTAGCGGGGCCATCCGGTACAATAGCCGGGTTTGCTCCCATAAAAGCCGGTGTTTGCGCTGCCACCAAACCTGTTACCGACGAAAAATTTAAAGACAGGTGATGTCCTTCTACGCGCCAGCCCCAGGGCTCCGGCCCCGATGGTTTACCAAACACCGAGAAATAATATTTTTCCGGATCGCGGCGGTCGTTCTCGGGCGGCAGTTTTTCCAACGCTTTTAAGATTACTTCTAACTCTATAATGGCTTGTGCCTTGTTGTAGCCTTGGTCGCTTAGTGTGGTTTTAAGCATAGCCATGGCTAGTTTACGCTGGGCGGGCGTCATGTCTTTCAGTTTTAAACCTTTTCTTTCCATGGGCACATAATGCCAGTTAAACCTTTCCTCGTCGGTAAAAGAAAAAGTAGCCTGGGCTCGCTGCTCCGGCGTTAAAGCGTTTAAGAAACCCTGTACCGCCTGTGCCACTTCTTTGTCTGCCGGCAAAGCAACACCCAACTGCGTTGTTTTAATTTGGTTGTTGCTTTGACTATAACCTACAACCGGGAATATTGCTAAAGCGGTTAACATCTGGATAAATGTTTTCAAGAGGTGGTGTTTTAGGTTAAGTAGAAGGGCCAATTTAATTAACTTTATTAAAACGTATTTACGCCCGACCTTAAATATTTCAGGTTTGTTCTTTCTTAACTTTGCATCAGCCAACCTATTCTCTGCTTTACCAGACCACGGTATTTAATTACCCATTTTTGCCGGCTTTAAAAATTATTAAATCATTACTTAATGCCACAAGGCATGGGTGGTAAGCTCAAAAGAAATTAGTTTTTCCCAGGCTACCCGAATGGCGCGGTTTTTACTTCGGATGGTAATTACCAGAATATCCGGATCGGTAAAATTGAGCAACAAATCAGAATTATTGCCTTCAACGTACAAATTTCCTTCAAATAAAAATTTTATCGGGATGCCAGGGTTGGGCGTATAAATTTGGATGCTGTTTCCGGCATTGGGCGGAAATTTTTGTAGAAAAGGTTTAAGTTTATTTTTCCAGACTTCGCTATGCATAAAACTTGCAGATAGATTTACTTAATTTCTCCTCATACGGAATTTAGGCAATTCGGGGACAAAGCAAATAATACGTCCTGACCAAAAATCTGCTAATCTTAGTACCACTATGTATTTTGGATCAGGATTTAAATAAGGGTAGAAATAAGCAGGCAAAATGTTACCTAAGAATATACTACCCCTCCTAAAACAGGCTACCTGTATAATATAAATGGTAAACGGCTTATTACCTATAAAATAACTACCATTCTCAGGTAGTTTTTCGGAAGGGATCTCTGGGTAGATAGCCATACTGGCAACTAATTGTATGGCTCATTTACCTGTTTTGTTTTTTAATTAGAAGATTCTTCTGGAATTCTTCCAACTCTCTTTTATGAATAGGGCGGCCAGGGCCAGCGCGTTGCCATCGGCCGCGCCATCGTGCGCGAACCGAAGATCTTCCTCTTCGACGAGC
>NZ_JBMQUD010000056.1:0-33175 GCF_057359045.1 Adhaeribacter sp. | reverse complement strand
TTAATACCGGCGGTGCTCAACTGCAAAATATCTCCGACGAGGTTTCGCTGTTTGCGGTACAAGGGCCTTTGGCGATAGCGGCTTTACAACCTTTAACCAGCCTGGACTTGGCCAATATGGCTTATTATACTTTTAGCCTCGGCGAATTTGCCGGAGTGCCCAACGTAATTGTTTCGGCTACGGGTTATACTGGTTCGGGCGGCTTCGAAATTTATGTACCTAACCAGTATGCTTTAGATGTTTGGAATAAAATAATGGCTGCCGGCCAGGCTCACGGCATTAAACCCATTGGCTTAGGTGCCCGCGACACCCTGCGGCTGGAAATGGGTTTTTGCCTTTATGGAAACGACATTAACGATACAACATCGCCGTTAGAAGCAGGCTTAGGTTGGATTACCAAGTTTACCAAATCGTTTACCAATTCTGATCATTTGCGGCAGCAAAAAGAAACCGGAGTAACGCGTAAACTAATTGGTTTTGAGATGACCGAACCGGGTATTCCGCGGGCGCATTACGAAATCCAGAATGCCGCCGGCGAAACCATTGGCGAAGTTACATCCGGTACCCAAGCGCCTTCTTTGGGCAAAGGGGTAGGTTTGGGCTACGTTACTACCACCTATAGCGCACCAGGAACCGAAATATTTATTAAAGTCCGGAATAAAGTTATCCGGGCGCAGGTAGTAAAACTGCCTTTTTATAAAGGTTAAGCGCAACTTCTTCTCAACTAAGATTTAAATATTATTTTACCTTTAAAGTAGTATCCGGATTCCGGCTTACTAAACCCAGATAAAATTATGCCCGCTCTAGACGTTTGTTTTAGCCCGGAACTGTTACATCTTTACCAGTTAAAAGGCAAAGTAGCAGTTGTAGTAGATGTATTGCGTGCTACCTCTTCTATGGTAACGGCATTTGCGCACGGCATTCAGAAAATTATTCCGGTAAGCTCGCTCGATGATTGCCTGGCACAAAAACAAACCGGTTATTTAACCGCGGCGGAGCGCGATGGCCGTCAGGCCGAAGGTTTTGATATGGGTAATTCGCCGTTTAGCTACATGGGCAATAGCATAAAAGGTAAAACCCTGGTCATGACTACCACCAACGGTACCCGCGCCATCCGGTTATCGATAGAAGCCGATAAAGTAATTGCCGGAGCTTTTTTAAACGTGGGCAAAGTGGCCGAACTGGTTGAAGCCGAAGGCAAAGATGTAATTGTAGTTTGCGCCGGCTGGAAAGGCAATTTTAACTTAGAAGATACTTTATTTGCCGGCGCCCTGGCCGAGCGGCTGCCTACTTTTACCGCCGCCAACGATGCTACCCTGGCGGCCAAACACCTATACCGCCTCGCCAAACCCGATATGCTGGGCTTTTTAAGCAATGCCTCGCACGTGCAGCGCCTGAAAAACCTGGAAATTACCCAGGATATTGCTTATTGCTTACAGGAAGATATTTACGAAGTAGTGCCAGTGCTGCAAAATGATTGCCTGGTGCCGTTGGAGCCGGTAACAGTTAGTTAAATTATTTTAACTTTGGGTTTTCCTGGTGCCGGTTGCGGTCGCGTTGGGTTTTCTTATGCAGGTTAGCCGTTAATGCCTGCGTTAAATCTATCCCGGTTTGGTTGGCGAGGCAAATAACTACAAATAAAACATCGGCCAGCTCATCGGCCAGTTGTTTTCCTTCATCGGTTTTTTTAAAAGATTGTTCGCCGTATTGCCGGGAAATAATCCGGGCAACTTCACCTACTTCTTCGGTCAGGATGGCCATATTGGTAAGTTCGTTAAAATAACGAACGCCATTTTCTTTTATCCATTGGTCTACGGTGGCTTGGGCTTCCTCTATGGTCATCTTTTAGTTAATTAGTAATTAGTTTTTAGTGATTAGCAGTTAACAATATAGCAATCCAACAATTCAATTTACTCCCGGTTTTTAGAATCAATCAGAATGGTTACCGGCCCGTCGTTGAGCAGGTTTACTTTCATGTCGGCTCCAAAAATACCGGTTCTAATGGGTTTGCCTAACTCCCGGTTTAATATTTGAATAAATTCTTCGTACAGCGGTATGGCAACGGCAGGAGGGGCCGCACCAATGTACGAAGGCCGGTTACCTTTTTTGGTGCTGGCATGCAAGGTAAACTGACTGATTAATAAAATATCGCCGTTAACATCTGTTAAGCTTTTATTCATTTTGCCGGCTTCATCGTTAAAAATACGCAGTTGTACGGTTTTGCGAGCTAGCCATTCTAAATCTTCGGTCGTATCGTTGGGGGCAATGCCGGCCAGTAACAATAATCCCCCGCCAATAGCACCCGTAACGTTGCCTTCTATCGTTACCGAAGCCTGGCTTACCCTTTGTATTACCAGTTTCATAAATTATTTTTCGCGCAAATAAATCTAAATGAGTGGCGCAAAGGTAAATATTATCGGGTAATTTCGTTGGCCTGGAATAAGAGGCAAACCAAAACAAGCCGCGCGGGTAAATTATTTAACGCCAGCGGCGCTAAGGCGGCTAAACCATACTAAAGGTTTATGGTTTAAGTATTTTACTTATTTTTGCAGGCTACTACTACAGATTAATGCCCAAAAGATATCTTTTTTACGTCTTTATAGTTGTGCTGCTGGCGGTAGCGGGCATGTATGGTTACACCAAATGGACCGAAGCCAAAGAAAAGGTAAACCTCTGGACTTTGGTGCCCGACGATGCCGTTTTAGTGGTAGAATCGGCGGATCACGAAAAAATATTAAAGAGACTCCGGCAATCTGACCTCTGGGATAATATTGCGGCCATGCGGTTGGTAGAATCCCTGACGGAAAATATTAATCTGCTGGATTCTTTATCTAACCGGCGGGAGGGCGCTTCCCGCTTTCTGAAGCGCAAGCAAATACTTACCTCGGTACACGTAGTAAGTAAAACCGATTATAATTTTGTTTTTTACATTCCGGTAAATACCGTTGGGGAGCACCGTTTTATCCGGGGGCTGGTCGAAAATATAAGTAAAAACAATGCCTTTTCTGAAAGTACCCAAGATTACCAGGGCACCCAGATAACCGATATCCGGAACAACGATAACCTCGAAACGTTTTCGTATTTCAGTTTTCATAACAACTTAATTGTTAGTGCCAACCAGGAACTGCTAAAAGAAATAATCCGGAAAATAAACCGGGGCCTGCTAACCTCGCCGGCCGAAGCGTACCAGAATATTAACTATTTAGGCCAGCCCGATGTGTTTGCCCACGTTTTTATGAATTACCGATATTTACCGGGTTTGTTAAATTTATTTCTGCAAGAAGATTTAGAAGACGATATAACTTTTCTGGCCAGTTTGTGCCAAACCAGCATGCTGGGCCTGAAACACCAGCGTAACAGTATTTTAATGAACGGGTTTTCTAACCCTGAGCCGCTCTCCGCATCTTTTTACAACCAGGTAAAAGGCCAAAAACCGCAATCTTTTACTTTGCGCAAATATTTGCCTGTTCAAACGGCATTGGCGCTTACTTTTGGGTTAAACCGGCCGGCGGCCCTAAAGCAATTACTCGCCGAAGATAAAAACCTGAAATGGCCTACCCGAGAGGTAGTTTTGGCTGATAGCCTGGTAAAAACTTTCCGGAACGAACTGGCCATTGGCTATATACCCGCCGGTAGCCCCGATAAACCTACACATAAAGTAGTTTTGGTGCAGATGGGTAATATTGGCCGCAGTAACCGGGCTTTACAAGCCTTGCAAAAGCAAGCTGCCCAAACGGCTGGCCAGAAAATAATTACTGAACCATACGCCGGGGCCACAATAACCCAGGTACCCTTGCCCCAATTGCCTTTGTTACTGTTTGGTTCGGTAGCCGGTGGTTTTCCGGAGTGTTTTGTAAGCCAGGTAGAAAATTGCCTGATTTTTGGGCAAACTGCAGCGGCCGTACAACAGGTTTTAGGGGCCATCCAGGACGGTAAAGTTTGGAGCAACTCCGATCGGCAAAAAGCATTTCTGGAACACACCCAGCAGGAAGCTAACTTTAGCATTTACCTCCAGGCCGACCAGATTTGGCCTTTGTTACGCCAGCAAGTCCGGACCGACCAGCAAAGCAGTTTGTTACGCCACGAAACCCTGATTAAAAATTTAGGTCAGTTAGCTTTCCAGTTCAGCCAGCAAGGAGAGCAATATTACACCAGTTTGGTTATGCGGCAGCCGCTGGCCGATACCATCCAAAAAGCCGATGAAACCTTTAAAAACCAGTTTGCCACCTCCTTTAAAACGCCGTTAATTTCGGCCCCTTTTTTACTGGGCGGCACCGGCAATGGCCCCCGGGTACTGGTGCAGGACTCCAGTTTAACTTTGCACGGTTTAAATAACAATGGCCAGGTGCTTTGGTCCGATTCTTTGGGGGAGGCGGTGGTAGGGCAGGGGTATCCGGTAACGCTGGGCAATGATACCAAACCTCAATATTTATTCGCGACGGCTACCAAAATTTACCTGCTCGACCAGAATGGTCACAATGCCAAAAACTTTCCGTTTAACTTACCCGATTCGGTGCAGGTACAGCACCTGGGGTTGCTATACCCCAATTCACCTAAAAATTATCGTATCCTGGTCGGCGACCAGCAGGGCCAGTTATTTTTGTTTGATGTATCCGGTAATTTACAGCCAGGCTGGGAACCTAAAAGATTAAACAGTAAGCTGGCCCTGGCCCCTAAACACGTAAGCGTTGCCAACCGCGATGTAATTATTACCGGTAACCAGAATGGATATATTTATGCTTTTAACTTGCGCGGCGAGCCTTACCCGGGCTTTCCGTTGGCGGCGCCCGGCACCCTGACCGGTGAGTTTTTTATTAAAAACGGTTCCTCTTTGCGGGCTACCCAGGTTACTACCGTTACCGCCGAAGGCCAGCAGTTTACTTTTAACCTGGCCGGGCAAATAGTGCAGCGCAAATCCTTGCCTAAAACCAGCAACCGGGCTGTTTTTACTTTAATTCCGGACCCCAAAGGTAAATCTTACATTATTACGCGGCAGGAAGCTGGTAAAACGTTTATTTACGACCAAAACCAAAAGCTGTTTCTGCAAAAGAGTTTTATCACCTCATCGCCTAAACTGGTGCAATATTTTGATTATGGCCCGTTAAATAAAATTTACGTGCTTACCGAAACTGCACCTCGCAAGTCTTATTTGTATAACTACAAAGCTAATTTTATTGGCGAACAGCCACTTACCAACCAGCTGCCGGTTGCATTATATTACAACGAGGTTTCTAATAATTATAATCTTTACCTGAGCCAGCCCCAAGAGCTCCAGAAATTTTTATTCCGCGATAAATAAATATTATTTATTAAGTAATCGCAGTAAGAACCGCGGCAACTTTTTAATTATAAATGGTGTTTTCCGGGATAAATAAGCCGCTCTAAGCAAAACGGCGGTTAGTGATATTTACTTAGGTTTATGGCGGGCAAGGGTTTTTTCCTCTTTTATATTGTATTGGCGCTGCGGTATATAATTATTGCCGGGCTGGCATTTTTAATCTTTTACATTCTTTTCCGGCATAAATTTGATCGTTTCCGGATCCAAAAGGTTTTTCCTAAATCGCAGGATTATTACCGCGAAATTGGTTACTCATTTTTAACCTTTGCTATTTTTGCCCTGATTGGCGTAATTTTACTGCAACCCGGCGTAAAGCAATACACACAAATTTACAGCGATATTTCGGACTATGGCTGGGGCTATTTTGGGTTGAGCGTGGTGCTCGCGTTGTTAATACACGATGCTTACTTTTACCTGACGCACCGCCTGATGCACCATCCCCGGCTATTTAAATGGTTTCATCTTACCCATCATAAATCTACTAATCCGTCGCCGTGGGCAGCCTTTGCTTTTAGCCCTTTAGAGGCAGTAGTAGAAGGTAGCGTAATATTTGTAATTGCGGTGCTCATTCCTATTCACCAGTTGGGCATTCTGGCTTTTTTGTTGTTTATGACGGTTTACAACGTGTACGGGCATTTAGGGTACGAAATTTACCCGCAATGGCTGGTACAAAGCCGCTTGGGCAAATGGTTAAACACCTCTACCAACCACAACATGCACCACAAATATTTTAAAGGCAACTATGGTTTGTATCTGCGCGTTTGGGACGAAGTTTTCCGGACCACGCACCCGCATTACCATAAAACTTTGCAAAAACTGGTAAGTAAGCCCCCCGAACCCGAAAACGATAATTCATCAGTTAGACCGGCTTAACCAACCTTTTCGCCAGAAAAAATATAGCTGAAAGGCAATCAGGGCGCCCATTACCGCCAACAGCGAAACGTAGCCGTACGGGTGGTAGAGCTCGGGCATATTTAGGGTATTTACGCCGCCGTGGGTATTCTCGCGCGAAAAATTCATGCCATAAAGGCTCGCAATAAAACTTAAGGGTATAAAAATACTCGAGATAATGGTGAGTACTTTCATAATCTCGTTCATGCGGTTGTTAATGTTAGATAAATAAAGCTCAGTCAGGTTGCCGGTAGTTTCTTTGTAATTATCTACCAAATCAATAACCTGTACCGTGTGGTCGTATAAATCTTTAAAATAAATCCGCATCTCCTCGTCGGGTACTAACTCTTCGTCGCGGAGCATCTCGTTTATTTTATCGCGCTCCGACCAAACCAGCCGCCGAAACTTATTTACTTCCCGTCGGATATTTAATATTTGGTTCAGGGTTTTTTTATCGGGTTGTTCAAATAAATAATCTTCCAAAGACTCCAGGTAATCGCCTACCTGCACCAGCACTACAAAATAATAATCTATTACCACGTCCATAATGGCGTAAGCCATATACAACACGGGCCGTTTCCGGATTACGCCTTTACCCGCCCGTATGCGTTCCCGTAGCACTTCCAGGCAATCTTCGTAATCGCTTTGGAAAGTAATTACGTAATTAGAGCCGGTAAAAATGGATAGCTGGTCGTCTTCGAGGCAGTGTTCTTTCGTAAATTCCATCATGCGGCAAACCATAAACAACCGCCCTTCTTCATCGTCTTCCACTTTGGGGCGCTGGTAATCGTTTATTACATCTTCCATTTGCAACGGATGAATATCAAAATCAGCTACAAATTTTTGCAATAACTCTAGGTCGGCGTAGCCCCGCACGTCTATCCAATGGCGGGCATTGGGGTGTTGGTGGTAAAAAGCTAATAACGCTTCGTAAGAGTTAAACTCGTTTTCCTGGTAAAAATTCACATCGAACGACAACAAGAACAAGCGCGGTTTTAATGCTCCGGCAGGTACGTACAAAAATCCGGGACGCCGCCCCACTTTGTTGCCGGCAATGGTTTGTTGTAAAACTTTAGGTCTGTTTTTATTAACCATGTTTGGGAGGTTGTCTATGGCAAGCTTTACGATACTTAGTTAAATATAGGTGCTTGGTAAATTAGCTTTAATTATAATAGCTTGACTTGATAATCTGCATTTACAAAATATTTACTGTAGCCAAAGCAGCCAGCTTATTCTGCACTGCTGGGGCTAAATTTTTCCGGACCTCTACCCACAAACAACAGGTAGTGCTAAATTCCTGCTTTTTTATTTCCAGTTTATATTCTTTCGTCAGGCCCATTACGGTGTTCATGTGTTCGTAATCGAATAAGATTTCCAACGTAATAGTTTCGGTTTTTTGAATAATAGTGGCCGCTTTCAGGGCATCGGCGGCGGCAGTACGGTACGCCGTAATCAGGCCGCTTACGCCTAATTTTATACCCCCAAAATACCGCACCACCACCACCAGCACATTGGTTAATCCCGCCGAGCGAATCTGACCCAGAATGGGATCGCCGGCCGAGTGGTTGGGTTCGCCATCGTCGTTGGCGCGGTACTGTTGGCCGCTGGTGCCCAACTGATAGGCGTAGCAATGGTGGCGGGCGTCAAAATATTCTTTGCGTAATCCAGCCAATATTTCCTTTATTTCTTCCTCGGCGTTTACCGGGTATGCAAAACCGATAAATTTGCTGCCTTTTTCTTTGTACAGGCTTTCGGCAGGACTGGCTATGGTTTGGTAAACATCGGAGGCAAGCATATTCATTATTCTTTAATCGTTGTTGGTTATTTGGTTAAGGTAGAATTTAATAGTTGTTAAGTTTGATTTTAGTGGCTGTATCACAATAGAAGTACCTTATCTGAAAACATACAATATATCATTTAACCGGAACAACGATTAACGAGCAACGAATAACGAATAAATTTCCTGGTACGATAAAAGCAGCAAGGCCACTATGGCCGCGGCCACGCCGGCTACGTTTAACCGCGAGAGCCGCTCTTTAAACAATACAATAGCCGCCAGCATGCCGCTCAAAATAATACCGATATTTATGACAGGGTACAGAAAAGCGCCGTCGTTCTGAAAAGCGCTCAGGGTTTTAAGCAAAAAATATATCGAAAAATAATTGGGTATGCCCAGCAAAATGCCGCCCACTAAGCTGCGCCCCGACAACCGCATTTGCCGGAATAATATTTGGTAGAGTAACACCAATATACCACTGGTAGCGCTGGTGGCAAAAGTAAAAGTGGTAAAATAATTGGCTTCGCTGGGCTTTAAATAATAATGGTTGGTAAAGTTTATAAGCGAATCGCCGGTACCGGAAAAGATAAAAATAAATAACGGAAGGGCTAACGTAATCAGGCTTCGGGCTGGTTTGGTACCGGTAGCGGCCTGGGTGGGTGGCAAAGAGGCCAGTACAATGGCCACTAAGGCCATGCCCATGCCAAGGTAATTGATAAAAGTATAATTTTTAAGATTATTCTGGAGCAGAAGCAAACTTACCAAAACCGGGATAACCAACGATATTTTAGAGGCCACCGTAGCCGCCGTAACGCCTACCCGCTGCGCTGCGAGCGCGATCAGGTAAAAGGTAAAAATAAATAAGAAGCCCAACGCCAAGCAAAAAGGTAGCCACGGTGCGCCGGTTAGTTGCGTAAACGGCGGTAGAGGCCAAAGCCGGTAAAAACCGATAAAAGTGCAGGTAACGTAATTAACCACAATGGCCTGAAAAGTGGGCACCCGGTAAATAGCAAAATATTTAAAGCAAAGCATTAACAGCACAGTACAGAAAATGCAGACGAGCAGGTAAAGCATAAAAGGCTATTTTGTCTAAAAATATTAGGCTGATTAAAGGTTAATTTTTGATATGTTACCAACAATAAAACCTAAATAAACAGATAATTAGAAACTGGCTGTGTTATCGGGTTTATACTTCTGGTTTTAAAGGTGTTCTTATCTCATATTTCTGTTGTAATTTCGACGGCATAAACCAAGAGAAAAACTGATTTTTGACAAAGGTACCTAAGATAATTAATTTCGATGCATTTGGCGGGCCGGCAGAAGGTTACCTGTTTTCGACGCAGGCGGCCGCAAAATTGCCATTCCCGGTAAAAAGAGTTTTCTGGCTAAACCAGGTGCCGGTAAACTACACCCGTGGCCAGCATGCCCACCATACCACCGAAGAAATACTAATCGCATTGCAAGGCACCGTAACGGTAAACACCGAAACGCAGACCGGGAAACAGGCGTTTACTTTAGATAATCCGGAAAAAGCTTTGTACCTGCCCGCCCATTGTTGGGTTATGCTTAAATTTTCAGCAGATGCACTGCTGCTTTGTCTGACTTCTACGGATTTCGACTCGGCCGATTATATCCGGGACTACGAACAGTTCCGGCAAATAATTAGGCCAACCAGTTAATTAATTTTTAACTAATTTTCAGCCAGTGCTCCGGTATCTTCAAAACCACCAGATTAATTACCCGCTTTGGGATGCCTGCGTGGAGGCTTCGGTGCAACGCTTGGTATATGCGTTATCGTGGTACCTGGATGTGGTAACACCCGGTTGGGCTGGTTTGGTAGAAGAGCAGGAGGGATGTTATGTAGCAGTAATGCCGTTGCCGGTGCAGCAAAAGTTTGGTTTTACTTACCTCAAACAGTCGTTGTTTAGTCAGCAATTGGGAATATTTTCTTTAAATAAAGAACTAAAAGCAGAGCATTTTCTGGACCGGGTGCAGCAGCAGTTTTCGCTAATAAGCCAATATCATTTTAATACTACCAACACTTCTGATTTCTTATTAAAAGAGAAAAGATATTTAGAAGTAGACCAGCATTATACCCATCACCTGGATTTAAATAGAAGCTACGAAAACATTTATCAGCAATATTCCCGCGACCGGAAACTCAATTTAAAGCGCAGCCAGAAAGCAGGATTAACAATCAAAGCCAGCACCGATATTCAGCCTTTAATAAATTTATTTAAGGCCGATGCCGCTTTCCGGATAAAAGGCGGAGTAGCGCCCGAAGCTTACACCATCTTAAAACAGCTTTATACGGCATTGGCCCAACGCGGATTAGCTACTTTGTTATACACCCAAACGCCAACCGGCGAAACAGACGCCGGTGGTTTATTTGTTACCTACGGGAACAAAATAATTTATTTGTTTAATGCCGCTTCGGTAGCCGGTCGGCGGCGCAATGGCCGCTCGCTCCTCATCGACTACATCATTCTGCAATATGCCGGACAGCCGTACATTTTCGATTTTGAAAGCCCGGCGGCAGTTAATTCCATAATTCGGGTATACCAAGGGTTTGGTGCCGAGCCAGCGCCGTATTATTCTATTAGCTATAATAATTTGCCCGCACCATTTAAACTAGCCAAAAAAGTACGGCAATTTCTATATCAAAAGGTTATTTCTAACTTTAGGTCTTAGACCCAATTAAGCCGGCATGTTAGCACTCTTTAAATCTTCTTTCTGGTCTTTGCTCTCCATTGGGTTTCGTACGGTTAGTGCTTTGGTAATAAATAAATTGGTTGGGTTACAGTTTGGTCCGCAAGGCATTACCCTGCTGGCCCATTTTCAAAACCTGGTAACCATTGCAACTACTATTCCCAGCGAAGGCGTCAATACGGGTTTAATTACCTACCTGGCCGGGCAAAGACCAACCGCTGGTAAATACAAACGTTATTTTATTGGGGGCGTAATCTGGCAGGCCTTCATATTTTTAGTAACAGTAGGGGTATTTCTAATTCAAAGAGACTTTTACCTGGGCACATTTTTAACGGCTGGTTCTACTATTTACTGGATTAGCTTGTTCTTTGGTGGTTTGTTTTTATTGCTGATTTCTACTTACCTACAGGCTGTAATGGTGGCGCGCCAGGCTTTGCCTTACTACACTTTGCTTATTGTAATTACCAGCAGCGCCAGTGCAGGGCTTATTTGGTATTATTTGCGGGTGTTGCCCTTGCCCTATTTATTGCTGATGTACCAGGCCGGACAGGGTATAACAGCGCTGATTGCGTTAGTTGTAGCATACCGCCAAGGATGGCTGCCCCGCTGGGAAGGGCGCGCTGTAGATAAAACGGTACTACAAAATTTTGGTAAGTTTATTCTGATGGCCCTCACGCTGGTAATTTGCTCCCGGGTGGTTAATTTTTACGTACGCGATTTAATAATTCAGCGTTTTGATTTGTATCAGACCGGTTTGTGGCAGGCTATGGTAAAGTTATCGGATAATTATACGCTGGTATTTACTTCGCTGGTAGGGCTGGTGTACTATCCTCGGTTAGCAGCTTTGGTTAACGATGCAGTGGCGCTGCGCCAATACGTCCGGACCTTATTTTTTGCTTTAGTACCGGTAATTGGCCTGGCTTTACTCTTGTTTTATATTTTGCAGCGCTACTTTATTTTGTGGCTCTTCGACGAGAAATTTTTGCCCGGCGCTTACCTGCTGGACTACCAGGTGCTTGGCGATTTTTTCAAAATGTCGGCTTGGCTACTTTCTTACCTTATAATGGCGCAGGCCCGTACCACTTTGTATATTTTGGTACAGGTAGGAGCCGCGGCAATTTATATCTTATTTTTGTTTTGGTTGGTTGGTTTATACGGTTTGCCCGGCATAACAATGGCCCATTGTGCCATATCTGTTCTTTTTCTAGTATTTAACCTGTGGTATTTTCGTAAACTTATTTTCTGATGCAGCCATTGGTTTCGGTAATTTGTTTGTGTTACAACCACGCGCCGTTTTTACAGGAGTCACTCGATTCGGTGCGTCAGCAAACCTATGCTAACCTCGAAATAATTGTGGTTGATGATGCCAGTTCCGACAACAGTGCTGCATTAATAACTCAATATTGCCGGGAGTATCCCCAATTTAAATTTATCAAACATACCCACAATACCGGTAATACGCGTGCTTTTAACGAAGCATTTAGGTTAGCTACCGGTGAGTTTATAATTGATTTTGCTACCGATGATGTATTATTGCCCAACCGGGTAGAAGAGCAGGTAAACGCCTTTTTAAACTTAGACCAATCTTATGGTGCTATTTATACTGATGCCGAGTTGATTAATGAGAATTCTAAAATTATTGGCCGTTTTTATAAGCGAAATGCCCAGGGTCAGGTAGTTTCCCGAACTCCCTCGGGGTTTGTTTTTACTGATATTTTACAGTACGCATTTATTTGCCCACCTACGGTAATGTTCCGGCGAGCTTTGTTGGAATACACCCAAGGTTACGACGAGCACTTGGTTTACGAAGATTTTGACGTGTGGGTGCGATCGGCGCAGAAATTTAAGTTTTATTTCCTGAATAAAATATTAACCCGGCGGCGGGTTCATGCCCAATCTTTGTCGCGCAAACTATACACCCCCGGCGATAAGCAATTAGCTTCTACCGTAATTATTTGCAGGAAAGCGCAAATATTGATTAAAACAGCAGCCGAAAAAACGGCCCTGGTGGTACGGGTAAAATCAGAATTGCGGCAAGCTGTATTTACCCAAAATTTTCCGGAAGTCCTGCAACTGGCTCAAATATTACAGGAGTTGGGGGCGTTAAACCCTGCTTATAAATTTTTAACTTGGCTGGCGCAAAACAAAGTGCAACTAGGTTTTTTACGCCAAACCTATTATAAACTAAGGTACGGTAGGGGTTAAGCATTAAACTCTCTTAAATATTATCTTAAAAGAACCCCGTGACTATAACAGCGCAGCCTTGGTTGAGGTATATTTTGGCCCTGATTATTTGCGTTGCAGTCCAGCCCTATCTAATCTCGAGCAAAGGCTTAGTTGATATGACACGGTGTGAAATTGGGGAATATTATAGGAAATGGATAGCAGCAATTTTAATAATTTATTTCACCAATCTAATGCTTTTTTTTCTGCTTTATAACCCATTTACCTCTTTTATGGGCCGCTGGTTTTTCGCACGTTCTGGTGGATGGTTATTGTAAATGCACTCATATTCATTAGTTTAAGTACTTAGAAAAATGGCCGGCTATTAAAACGTGGTGGGCTACAACGCTGATAAACCCATTGTTGTACCCGACCATTCGGGGTTTACTGGTTTATTTTACCTGCAAACCTTAGCTTTACACCGGAAATCTGCCCAAGATACGGCACAATTAAAACTGGTGCGTATTTTCTGAAGTAATCCTTAGTTAAAAAAGGTTAAGGAGTTACGTGAATTACGTTAAAAGCCAATTCAAAATTATTACATGTCCGGTAAAGAAGAAGCCGAAATTAAAGTAATCCGTTACAATGCCAGCTATCGCCAGGCCTGGAATCGGTTTAACCAAACTGCCGTTAACGGGCTTTTCTTGTTCGACCGAAATTACCTGGAATATCACCAGCACCGCTTTCAGGACCATTCTTTGCTTTTCTTTCAGAATAAAGAGTTGCTAGCCATATTCCCGATGAACACAGAGGAGGCAGTAGCGATATCGCACCGGGGCCTTACTTTTGGCGGATTAATTGTTGGGTTAAAAACCAAAATACACGGCTATTTACAATTATTCGAAGCCCTGTTGCATTACCTGCGCAAAGCTGGATTTAAACAACTTGTGATAAAACCCGTTCCGTTTATTTTTCACCGGCACCTGGCCCTCGACGAACAATATGCCTTTTACCAGCACGGTTTTGCGTTACAAAGCCGGAGTGTATCGTCTTGCTTAGAACTAAATAATTTAGCTCCTTACACCAAAGGGCGCAAATGGGGATTAAATAAGGCACGACAGACCGGTTTAAAGGTAAAAGCAAGCCAAGATTACGTTGGCTTTATGGCCATGGTAGAAGCCATTCTTCAAAATAAATATAATGTAAGCCCTACCCACACGGCTGCCGAAATAATTGAACTGGCCCAGAAATTTCCGGAGAATATTCAGTTGCTGGTAGTTTATAATCAAGACGAAATAATTGGCGGTACGATAATTTATATCAGTGCCCAGGTGGTGCATTTGCAATATATTGCCACCTCAGCGGCCGGTAAAAAGTTACACGCCTTAGATTTAATTTTAGACTTCTTAATCCAGAAATATCGGGACAGTAAAAGGTTCTTGAACTTTGGCATTTCGCCAGGTACTGATAAGTATGGCCTGAACACGGGTTTGATCCAGAATAAGGAAAGTTACGGGGCCCGGAGCTTACCCCACGATGTATATGCGTTAAACCTGTAATTATGCATGATGCCGGAAAATATGAAGGTTAAGGGTTTTCTGCTGACAGTTGGGCTGCCGGTCCTGTTGTTCTGTTTAACCTACGGGGTGTTTGGCTTTTATTACGAAACCAACGACGATCAGCTCATTACTTTTTTGCTGCGCGGCATTACCATTAAACCGGCACTCAATAATTTATCGCTTTACTTTCATGGCTGGAGCTGGTGCCTGGCGCAGCTTTACCAATGGTTGCCGGCGGTGCCCTGGTACGGCTTATTTTTGTACACGGGTTTGTTGGGCGCAACTATTCTGGCCTTCTTTTTGGTATACCGGGCAGCAGCTAAACGGGTTTCTTATACATATTTAGCGTTAGTTTTAATACTATTTTACCTGAGTGGTTGGTTAGAGCACGTTATGTGGTTTAATTATATGCGGGTGCCTTTTTTAGGTGCCGGTATTACTTATTTATGGTTAGTAACCGCACCCAGCAATAAAAAAAGTAAAGTAAGATCCCTTTTAGCCGGCTTAATTTTTCTGGCCTCTTTGGCCATCCGCCCAAGTGCCGCTTTAATGGGAGTAGCCATGGTTGGTCCGGTATTTTTGTTTTTTTCTTCAGGTAAAGGTCTTAAAATAAAAGCTTTTTGGCCAGCTCTGTTTTTTGGTGGTATGGCGCTGGCCTTTTTGCTTATACTGCGCCTAAACCAAACGCCCGCTATAAAAACGTATCAGCAACTCGACTGGCTAAAATCCACGATTATCGATTTTCAGATTTACCAGGCGCAACCCGCCAACCACGCTGATTCGTTGGGGTTAACCGCGATTGATAATTGGCTACTGGCCGATACAAAGCTTATAAATGCCGATTTTTACCAGCGAGCCGGGAGTATTAACCCAACCTATATGCTAACCACCTTAGCGCCTAAAAAGCTAATGGAATTGGTGATTATTTTGCTGCGTGATCAGTTTCTGGCCTTAGCCCTCAATGGAATATTGCTGTTTTACTTATTTTTCCGGCATACGAACCTAACTGCATTTACCCGAATGGTTTTAGGTTGGTATCAGGTATATTTCTGGCTGATTATAATTTTGGTGAGTATATTTTTAAAATTGCCGCCCCGCCTCATTACCCCAGCGCTAAGCCTTTATACATTAACGCATTTAGTTTTATTATTCCGGCAACAGGCAGTACATAAAATTAACTTTAAACTACCCAAGCTAGTGGCAGTAGGATTAGGTTTGTTGGTGATATTGCAACTTTATAAAACCAGCCACCGGGCTTATTTGCAACAGCGCCGGCAACAATTGCACGAAGCATTTATAGCCGATGTTAAATCTTCTTTTTATAATAAAATATTGGTTTCGGCTGTTTTTCCGGATTACCTGCGGTCGTTGTCGCCGTTCCGGAATTATGATTTTGGTAATAATCGCGTATTTTTACTTACAGGCTGGAGCACCCTCGATCCGGGTTATCAAAATTACTTTTATTCTTTTTCAGGTCAACCCCAATATGCCCCCACAGTAGCAGCCCTGGCCCGCAATGCTAACGCAGTATGGTTACTATACCCTGATTTTCAAAGCTTTTTAAACCAATATTTTACCTTTTTTTACAAAAATTCTTTGTATCTACAACCAAAGCCACATCGTTTAAACAAATATTACCCTTTACAAGTTTATTTATCGGGTAAAGGTAATTAAGCAAAAACTGAATAAATTTGTAAATCCTTTCCGGTCTGGTACATCTTTCGTAAATGGTAATCCGTATTAATACAGGCCGGTATTATTAAAGAACAAAATATAAGAATTTCTTTTATAGAGCTTACCGGTAAAAACCGTATATTTGATGTTTAATATTTTTATATAATTATTACATGATAGCAGCAATATCTTCCCGTGTGGAAGTCCTAAAATATTTAGAAACGTTTGTAGCCGAAAACCTAACGAGCTTTCTTAAATCGGTGGAGGATAGTTGGCAACCCGCCGACTTATTGCCTGATGCCCGGCTTGATAACTTTTTTGATGAAATAAAGCTTTTGCGGGAACGCGCCAAATCTTTATCGTACGATTTATTTGCCGTATTAATTGGCGATACCATAACCGAAGAAGCGCTGCCTACCTACGAAAGCTGGTTGTTTGCCATAACCGATATGCCCAACAACCCCGATAGTGCCTGGACCAAATGGAACCGGGGCTGGACTTCGGAAGAAAACCGGCACGGCGATTTGCTAAACCGTTACCTATTTTTATCGGGCCGGGTAAACATGCGCGAAATGGAAGCTTCTACGCAATATTTAATTGCCGATGGTTTCGATTTACAAACCGACCACGACCCGTACCGTAGTTTTGTGTACACCAGCTACCAGGAAACGGCTACACAAATATCGCACCGGCGCGTAGCCCAGATTGCCAAACGCGAAGGTGACCCTGTATTAGCTAAACTTTGCGGCTATATTGCCGGCGATGAAGCGCGTCATGCTAAAGTTTACAAAAGCTTTGTTGATAAAATATTTGAGGTGGACCCCAGCGAAATGATGCTGGCCTTTGAAGATATGATGCGCAAGAAAATTGTAATGCCAGCCCATTACATGCGCGAACTAGGCGTAGAACTTGGTAAAACGTTTGGTCATTTTACCGATGCGGCCCAACGCATTGGCGTTTATACTGCGCACGATTACGTTGATATTCTGGAAGGATTAATAGAAGACTGGAAGATTGAACACATTAGCGGTTTAAACGAAGCCGGCGAAAAAGCCCGCGACTATGTTATGGCTTTACCAAACCGTCTGAAGCGCGTAGCCGAACGGATGCGCCCGCCGCAACTGGAGTATAAATTCCGCTGGATTGATTGATTTAACATTCTAGCATAAAAACAAGGCCCGGCTATCAAATAGTCGGGCTTTGTTTTTACAAAGCTTCATATTTATAAATCAAATTTATTGCCAGCCCTACTAGTTCCTGGGGCAATGAGTGTTAAGCCGGTATATTGGCCTCTATCTGATTTGGTGATTAGACCGTTTTCCCGGCTTTTTTTTACCTGATTCAACGTGCAGTTGCTTCCTTAAAAAAAGTATTTCCCGGATAAGCATTCCTAAACAAATAAAACCTATAATACTTAAGGTTACTAAAAGCAAATCCTGAGAAAGAAGATTTTGCATGTTGGTAATACTTTAAATTATTTACTTGCCCTTATAACCTTAAAATTAAAAAAAGGGCAAGTAAGTTCCATTATAAAAGGATAACCGCTTTTTAGCTATTAAATTGCCCTAGTACAAGCACAAAAACCAGTATTCTATTTGTTTTGATGAAGTTCAAATATCAGTATGTCAATTCCATCCTTAAATTAAACATCCCACTTATCAGCTATTCTTAAATAACCTGTAGCTTATTCATGCTGTTAAATCAGAACGGCTCTTGCTGGAGCTAGGGAAGGCTGGGATGGTGGGATTAGTTACTATCTTCCAGCAACGTCAAAACTCACACTAACCGCTAATTAAATATTACAACATTTTGAGTTATTTTTTAGGTTAAATTCTATTGCGACATTAAAGATTTAAATAGTTTTTCTGCCTACCAGAAGCTATCTGTTTGAAGAACAGGTAAAGCAAAGCAAAATTTTTAAGCTGACCCTTTTATATATTTAGGTTTTTAAATTGTGAATATTCTTATAAATAGCTGATTAATAACTGTCGTATTAAATTAATTTCTAAGCTTAAAAATAATAGTTTAAAATAATTAAACTTAACCTATTTATTTGTCAGGCTTAGAAATCACTAAATATGATAATGTGGTGTTTATATGAATTTATTTATATAATTATAAATATGGTTTTTTAAACAAGGTAAAATACATATAAAGTATAAAAATTTTTATTTATCTCCTGAACTATTCACAGGCAAATTCCATTTATCCTACAACCACTTTAAAGTAGTTATTGGTGAATGACTTAGGTGTGGGGAACGAACTGAAAGGGTTCTGGAAGAGCAAACAATAACTTTATATAACCTTAATGAAAACCGGTACATTTTTAGTTAAAGCTAGTCTGCTTAAAATTTTCTTCTTAATCTTATTTCTCTCTCCTGGTTTCACATTTGCGCAAGTATTAGGCAAATATGAATTTACGGGTGTAACCACGCTGCAAACCCAAGATTCACTTTCTAAAGTAACGGCACAGCCACCATACGCTGTATTTAGCGATTTTCGTAGGCATGTAGTACAGTGGTGGCGCGGAGATAACATTTATAACTCGCGCGAATGGGGTAAAGATAGTACCGAATTACGGTACATCGAATTTACAGTAACTGCTAAACCGGGCCACCGGCTTAATTTAACTAAATTGGTTTATTCTACTTCTCGTACTGCCACTGGCCCTGCTTTGGCTCGGATTACCCATAATGCATCGGGCAGCTTTAGTTCTAATTTTAAAAGATATGCCGTAAGCGAAAGCAACCAGACTATTGAGTGGGATTTTGAAGATATTATTTCGCCAGCCAGCGGTAGTGTAACCTTTCGGATCTATGGTTGGAATAGTTCGAGCTATTTGGGTGCAATGCGCGTCGATAATGTAACTTTGTACGGAAATACAATACCAGAAGTGCGGGTAAATGAATTTCATTATGCCAATACATTTTCGTCTAAAACCGGTTTTGTTGAAGTTGCACTACCCAAAGATTTTACCGAAGTTAATACCATAACCGTAAGCTTATATAATGGCAGCGGCACTGTGTATGGTAGTTATAATTTAAGCCTTTTTAAATCAGTAGATAATGGTTTATTTAATGATGAAAGAATTTTGTATTTAGATGTACCAACGGGTTTAGCGGCCGAGCAGGGAGGTATAAGTATTAGTGCTGGGGCACATGTAATTCAGTTTGTTTCTTACGGTGGTATTATCAACGCCGTATCCGGGCCGGCGGCTGGCCTGCGCAGCCAGGATGTAGTGGTAACTGAGTTGGGCAGTGATGGTGCTTCTAGCTCTGTATTTCTGACTGTTGCCAACGATACGCGTTTTCTGGCTGGCATCTGGAGTAAAGGAATTTACAATTCTAAAGGTTATCCGAACACCGAAAGTTACTCGGTATTGCCCGTTGAATTATTATTTTTCCAGGCTCAGACTAATACCAAAGAAGTAACTTTGGTGTGGGCAACGGCCACAGAAAAAGAAAACGATAAATTTATTCTGGAAAGGAGCCGCCAGGATGCTACTAATTTTGAGGCTATTTCTACAATTAAGGGTGCCGGAACAACTCATACAAAGCAGCAATATAAATTTATTGATACAAAGCCGGTAGCAGGCATCAGCTATTACCGCCTGAAACAAATAGACTTAGATGGTAAAGTAAATTACTCGCCAATTGTGGCAGTAAACCGGCCTCTTGCTGAACGGGTGGTAAATATTTATCCAAATCCGGCTACATCGCTGTTAAATATTGATTTAGGAGAAACGAAACAAGTAAAGAATTTGCAACTTAAAATAGTAAATGCAACTGGTAAAGCAGTGCTGCAAATAAACAGTGCCAGCGCTTTAACGCAGCAAGCTTATGCAATTCCGGTTGCCGATTTACCGACAGGTACCTACTTCCTGGTGCTATTAAAAGATGGGAAATCTGAGACCAGAAGGTTTGTTAAGCTGTAACCCCAATAAGCGTTACTATTAAACAATAAAAAGGCACCTCTTCTCTGGAGGTGCCTTTTTATTGTAACTGAAATTTTTGTCTGCTGCACCAACTACTAGCTGTAAAAATATGGCTCAGTTAATTAATTGAAGTTTATAAGTCGATTAGCTACATCAACTAGATAACGGTAATACTTTTAGTCTTTAGAAACAGGTAGCGTAAAGGCAAAATATCCAATTATTAGATAAGAACCGGCTTGGTTAAGATTGGTTCAAAATGGCTTTTTTACTATTGTCGGTAACGTTATTTTTAAGGTTATTCCCGTAAACAAATATTCTTTTTTATATATAAATTATACAGTATTGGTCGGTAGTGCCTTGGTTTAATTTTCTTATCTTCGCACCGTTTCTGTGCCATACCTAAACTAAACATGAAAATAAAAAAAGCTGTAATTACCGCCGCAGCCCGGGGCGAAAGACTTTATCCGGTGGCCGATACCGTTCAGAAAGCCATGTTGCCGGTAATTGATATTGATGGTTTACACAAGCCGGTAATCCAGATTATTTGTGAAGAAGCTTTTGCCAGTGGCATTGAAGAAATCTGTGTGGTTTGTGCGCCCGGCGACGGCCCGCGGTACCAGGAAGCTTTTACTTCGCTCCGGAATAATTTACTTCAGTCTTATAAAGGCGTACAATGGGCCCGCGAAGAAGCCGATAAAATTGACCAGTTAACCAGCCGTTTACAATTTGTAGAACAAACCGAGCCATTGGGTTACGGACAAGCCGTTTACTGCGCCCGCAACTTTGTAAACAACGAACCATTTTTATTACTGCTCGGTGATTATTTGTACGTATCTAATCTGCGCGAAAAACGTTGTGCGGCCCAGTTAATAGAAATAGCACTACAGGAAAACTGCTCCGTATCGGCGGTAAACCCCACTATTGAGCACCAGATTAGCCGCTACGGTACTTTAACCGGCAAGCACCTGCCCAACCAGCCCGGCGTTTACCAGATAGATAAAATTATTGAAAAACCATCGCTGAGTGTAGCCGAACTGGAATTGCAGACGCCTGGTTTGCGCATGGGCTATTATTTATGCTTCTTTGGCATGCACGTTTTAATGCCGGCCATTTTTGATATTTTAGAAAAACACCTGAACACCGGCGAAACGAATATTCAGTTAACCCCTGCTTTACAGGAACTGGCCGCTGCCGATAAATATTTGGCCCTGGAAGTTAAAGGAAACCGCTACGATTTAAGTAAGAAGTTTGGCATGTTGCAGGCCCAGATTGCCTTGGGTTTAGCTGGTCATGCCCACGACGAAACCCTGACTACGTTGGTAGAATTGCTCGCCGAAGCTAACATCCGTCAACTTAATTAAAAATATGGGAGCCGGATGGCAGACTTGTTTATCCAAATAAGTCCGTCTGCTTTGGCCTGGATAAGATATAAGTGCATGAATATTTTTATAAATACCATTACCTCGCCCGACCCGGAAGTTAGAAACCGCTCTTTTTACCAAATGGCTCAGGCGTTTTCTTCCGCAGAATTATTCCGGGCTTTACAGGAGTTAGATGATTTTCGGAAAACTACGCCTAATTTGTACGAAAAAGTACGGGCTATTCTGTTCCTATACTCGGGTTACCGATTCTTCCTGATGGAAGCCAAAGACGTACCCGCTACCGGTAAAATTCCTTACGCCGGGTTCGAAGATTTATTGGGTCGGCGGTTTGAGCAGGCAATTACTACTTTTCTGCAGGAAGTAAAGCAGCACGGCCCCAATGCTACTTTGTTTAGCGGCCTCGCCGATAGCTACCACCATTTGTCTTTCCAGATTCTGGCCGACCAGGTGCGGAAAAGTGTACGCTCCAGCAAAGGTAACCAGTGGATGTTCCGGGTAGGACACCAGGACGAGCACCCGATTAAAATTCACCCAAAACTACTGCAACGAGCCGAAAACAGCTTGTTTTACCCGGTGCTGGAAGAACAAACTTCGGTGCGCATGGACTTAACCCACAGTGGCTGGTCCGATATTTTCTTTTTGGGCATGGATTACCCCGAAGGCGCGCGGGTTATCAATATATCGATTGATTTAGGGGTATTTGGCCGCGATAAGGATATTAAACCACCTCTGCAAACCTATATCCGGGTTATCGAAGAACCGGTGCTGCGCCTCACCAGCATCGATCTGAACACCACCAAAGATATTCGCGACCTGGCCGATTTATTTAACTTCGGTAACGATTACCTGAGTTTGGTAAAAGCCGGCGTAATTGCTTCGGGCTTAATTCCGCCCTCTTTCGAAGGCACCAACCAATCGCTGGAGAAAATATTATCCCGCATGGTGGCGCCCGGCATGGGCATTGAGGTGGTAACCAAAGTAAACGACATTCCGAAGGGCTCGCGTTTTGCGGTATCTACTAATTTATTAGGCTCCATCATCAGCTTACTCATGCGGGCAACCGGCCAGACCAAAAACCTGGTAGGTGGCCTGGAAGAAAGCGAGCGCCGTTTAGTCGCCTCGCGGGCCATCTTGGGTGAATGGATTGGTGGTTCGGGTGGCGGTTGGCAGGATTCCGGCGGCGTTTGGCCCGGCATCAAAGCCATTAATGGTACATTTGCTCAGGAAGGAGACCCCGAAGCCGGTATCAGCCGTGGTACTTTATTACCGCGGCACCGGGTATTACAGGGCGAAGATATTCACCCGGAAATTTCCAATAAAATAACTAACTCGCTGGTACTGATGCACGGGGGTATGGCGTCTAACGTAGGGCCTATCCTGGAAATGGTTACCGAAAAGTACCTGCTCCGCGGCGAAAGGGAATGGGAAGCCCGTCAGCAGACGAACCAAATATTCGATAATATTTTGGGGGCCTTAAAAGAAGGCGATATTCAGAAGTTAGGTGCGAATACGGCCCGTAACTGGGAGTACCCGATTAAAACCATTATTCCGTGGGCATCTACTTATTTTACCGAACAAATTATTGCCAAAGCTAAAAAAGAATTTGGCGCTGATTACTACGGTTTCCTGATGCTGGGTGGCATGTCGGGCGGCGGTATGGGTATGTTTGTGAACCCGGAAAAGTACGAGCATTATAAAATGCGGGTGCTGGATTTACTCCGTACTACTAAAGCTGAACTATCGGATGCCTTGCCTTTTGCTATGGAACCGGTAGTGTATAACTGGCGCATTAACCAGCGTGGCACTTGGTCTACCTTACACGAAGGAACAGAAGCCCTGATGCCGGAGCAATATTATGGTATTCATGTGTCGGAACTGGTCCGCAAAGACCCCAATGCCATTTCGTACATCCGGCGGGCCGAAATTGATCATTTTACGACTTTAGCCGAGCAGCATCACCTGGCGTACCCGCTTCTGCGTACCATTGTGAGTAACCTGTTTAAAGTATCTGATCCGTCCTCACAAAGCAACCGCAGCGACGAAAACGAAAAAGCGGACCGGATTAAAAAAGAAAACGGCTTCGATTTTATTCAGCACGAAGAAATAAGGGAAGAACTACAGAAAGGCCGCATTGGCTTATCGCGTAACCGCTTGCACGCCGAAACTACCATTGAAGATGTGCGCCCAACCGATGTGGTGCAACTGGAAGAATTAACCGCCGAAACAAATATTGGCGAAAACGCTATTAAAGCCAGCAAAGTAGGGGTATTAAGTTTGGCCGCCGGGGTAGGTAGCCGCTGGACAAAAGGAGCTGGGGTTATTAAGGCCCTGAACCCGTTTGTAGAAATTGACGGTGTGCACCGCAGCTTCCTGGAAATTCATTTGGCTAAAACCCGCACTGTAGGCGAGAAATATCAGGCTGTTATTCCGCATTTGGTAGCTACCAGTTATCTCACGCATAAACCCATCGAGAAAAAACTAAGTCAAACCGGTAATTTCGGGTACAATGGACCAGTTTACTTGTCCCCGGGGCGTTCTATCGGACAGCGATTTGTACCGATGGAGCGTGATTTGCGCTTTATGTGGGAAGAAATGCCACAGGAAACCCTCGACGAAAACAAGCAGAAAGTACGGGAGGCGGTGCGCCGAACCATGATTAACTGGGCCAAAGGCAAAGGCGAAGGTACCGATTACGTCGATAATATTGCCTCGCAACGTTTCTCACCGCTAGGCCATTGGTACGAAGTATCGAACCTACTGCGTAACGGTACTTTAGCTAAACTCCTCGACGAGAATCCACAGGTAGAAACCATTATGCTGCATAATATTGATACCTTAGGTGCTGATGTGAACCCGGCCGCTTTGGGGCATCACCTGGCATCGGGTAACGTACTGACGTTTGAGGTAGTGCCGCGCCGCATAGAGGACCGTGGGGGTGGGTTAGCCCGCGTAAACGGCCATGTACGTTTACTCGAAGGTTTAGCCCAGCCCCGCGAAGAAGACGAACTAAACCTAAGCTACTACAACACCATGACCACCTGGATTCAGGTAGATCCGTTATTGGCCTTATTTGGCCTTACTCGCCAGGATTTAAAAGGTGAAGCGGCGGTACTAGCCAAGGCAGTACGTAAAGTAGCGCACCGGATGCCAACCTACGTTACCATTAAAGATGTGAAATACCGCTGGGGGCACGGTCAGGAAGATATTTACCCAGTTGCCCAAATAGAAAAGCTCTGGAGCGATATGTCGGGCTTGACCGATATCCAGTGTGGCTATATAGCCGTGCCACGGTTAAGGGGCCGGCAAATGAAAGACCCGGCGCAACTAGATGCCTGGGTTACCGATGGCAGTAAAGATTATATTGCCGCCCTTTGTACTTTTTAATATTTAGATAAACTTCTTTAAAAAGCTGCTCTTAATTTCAGGAGCAGCTTTTTTATTGCTTAAGCTTCTGTAACAGCTAGCACCAAAACAAAAAAGCTCTGGCCTTTTTAAATGCCAGAGCTTTACTTAAATTTTTAATCCTGTACTACTACAGGAATATTCTATTAAGTTGAAATTATACCGAGAAGCTGTCGCCGCAACCGCAGGTACGCGAGGCATTAGGGTTATCGAAGTAAAAGCCTTTTCCGTTCAGACCATCCGAAAATTTGAGTTCGGTGCCGGCCAGGTACAAAAAGCTTTTCATATCTACTACAATTTTTACGCCTTTGTCTTCAAACTCCTGGTCCATCGGTTTTACTTCATCGTCGAAGTCGAGTTTGTAAGATAAGCCAGAGCAGCCACCACCGGCTACCGAGGCGCGCAAACGGAAATTATCAGTCAGTTGGGCATCGGCTTTTAGCTTTTCTACTTTTTCTTTGGCTAAATCTGATACTGTTATCATGGCTTTGCAATTTTAGGAAGCAGGTTTGGATTAAATAAACGTCAATATTGCCGCTTCTTTCTTTAAAATATTAATTGCAAAAAGCAGACCAAGTTCCGGTGAGGGGCTAGTCTGCTTTCTGCGTTAAATAACCCGGATGGGTTATTAATTTTGTTAGTGGTGCGCTTTCGCTTCTTCCAGGGCCGGTAAGCCGTTTTTTACCCGGTAGTCGTTAATAGCAGCTTTAATCGCATCTTCGGCTAATACCGAGCAGTGAATTTTTACCGGCGGTAAAGCTAACTCTTCTACAATCTCCATGTTATCGATAGACAAGGCATCGTCAATAGATTTGCCTTTTAACCATTCGGTGGCCAATGAAGATGACGCAATGGCAGAACCACAACCAAAAGTTTTGAATTTAGCGTCGGTAATAACCTGGTTTTCGTCTACTTCAATTTGCAAACGCATTACGTCGCCACACTCAGGGGCGCCAACTAAGCCAGTACCAACATTGGCTTTAGATTTATCCAGCGTACCTACGTTGCGTGGGTTGCTGTAATGATCAATTACTTTATCTGAATAAGCCATTTCTTTATCAATTAAAAATTTGAAATTAAAAATTATGAATTACTTAGAAATACGAATTACAAATTAGAATGATTTATTTAAATAATTGCTGATGAATAAATTAAGTTAATTAACCAGCACCATTTCTAATTTCTAATTCGTAATTTCTAGTTTAAATATTAGTGCTCAGCCCACTCAATTGAGTTCAGGTCGATGCCTTCTTTAAACATTTCCCACAACGGCGACATTTCACGCAACTTATTAACCGCTTCGGTTACGTGGCTGATGGCGTAATCAATCTGCTCGTCGGTGGTAAAGCGGCTTAAACCAAAGCGCAACGAAGAGTGTGCCAGGTCGTCGCTTAAGCCTAAAGCTTTTAACACGTAAGAAGGTTCCAAAGAGGCCGAAGTACAAGCCGAACCAGAAGAAACGGCTAAGTCTTTCACGCCCATCATCAGGCCTTCACCTTCCACGTATTTAAAGGAAATATTGGTAACGTGCGGCAGGCGGTGTTCGCGTGAACCGTTTACGTAAGATTCTTCTATTTTTAATAACTCTGTTTCTAATCGGTCGCGCAGACGGGAAGTATGCTCAATATCGCGTTGCATTTCCAGGCGGGCCAACTCGCAAGCTTTACCTAAACCCACAATACCGGGTACGTTAAGCGTACCAGAACGCATACCGCGCTCGTGGCCACCGCCATCCATTTGGGCCGTAACTTTAACTCGTGGGTTTTTCCGGCGTACGTACAAAGCGCCAACACCTTTTGGTCCGTACATTTTATGCGCGGTAAAGGCCATCAGGTCAATGCCGTCGGCCTCCACATCTACCGGAATTTTACCTACGGCTTGGGTACCATCGGTCATAAACAAAATGCCGCGTTTTTTAGCGATAGCCGATATTTCCCGGAGTGGTTGCAGAACACCCACTTCGTTGTTGCCGTACATGATGGCAATTAAAATGGTTTTGTCGGTAATAGCGGCTTCCAGTTCTTGCAGGTTAATTAAGCCTTCGGCATCAACGGGCAGGTAAGTTACCTTGCCGCCCAGTTTCTCGATGTGCTTGCAGGTGTCCAGAACAGCTTTGTGTTCGGTGGTAGCCGTAATAATATGGTTGCCTTTGGATGCATACATTTCAAACACGCCTTTAATGGCCAGGTTGTCCGATTCGGTAGCACCAGAGGTGAAAATTATTTCTTTGGGATTACAGTTTATTAAAGCGGCAATTTGATCGCGGGCATAATCAACGGCCTCCTCGGCGGCCCAGCCAAACGGGTGGTTGCGGGATGCAGCATTCCCGAAATGCTCGGTCATGTACGGAATCATCGCTTCCAATACCCGTGGGTCCATGGGTGTGGTGGCGTTGTTATCGAGATATATAGGTAACTTTAACATAAGATTTCCTTAAAATTAATGCGGATTATTGTGTTTTAAAAACACCTTAATATTGGTAATAGTTTTATTTACCGCGCAAAAATACACAATAATAAACGAAAATTATATACTTGTTTAGAATTATTCAACATGAAGAAGATTGAGCATATTGGTATTGCTGTAAAAGATTTTAGTTCTGCAAACAACTTGTTTTACAAACTGTTAGGTAAGGAGCCCTATAAAACCGAAGTGGTAGAGTCGGAGCAGGTATCGACCTCCTTTTTTAGAATAGGCGAAAGCAAAATAGAATTATTGGAAGCCCTGAGCGAAGACAGTACCATTGCAAAATACCTGGAGAAACACGGGGAGGGTATTCATCATATCGCGTTTGAAGTAGAAGATATACTGGCCGAAATGAAGCGTTTAAAACAAGAAGGATTTAAATTACTAAGCGATATACCCAAACCCGGCGCGGATAATAAACTGGTATGTTTTGTACACCCCAAAAGTGCCAACGGTGTGTTAATTGAGCTTTGTCAGGAAATTAAATAAACTGCTGAGCTGTTGGGTATGGGGCTATTCAGGATTATTGCTGGCAGTACATTATTTTATGTAGGCATTGGGTAAAAACAAGTTACTTCTGGTTATTAGCTATGTTAACTAATCGGAGAGATTTCTGTAATAAAACCTTGAATTAACCAGTACCATAATTACCAGCTAAGTAAAAAGCTTTTGATAGGTAGAAATAATTAACTTTGCCCTAAACCTTTAAAATAGTTATTTACCCGTAGTTAGTGCAGCAGTTAGATATTGTTTTACCTTGTTATAACCCCTTGCCTAACTGGGCTGCAACGGTAGTGCAACAAATAAAAGAGTTAGAACAAGTATTTAACCACACCGAGATATTTCTTTATTTGGTAAATGATGGGTCAACGCAGGGTATAACGCCAGCCGATATAAGTTTACTTAAAAGTGCTATCCGGAATTTTACCTATCTGCCTTATGCAGTTAACCAGGGTAAGGGCTACGCTTTGCGGAAAGGGGTTGCGTTTGCACCGCACGATTTTTGCATCTATACCGATGTCGATTTTCCTTATCAAACCGAAAGCTTTGTAGAAATTTATAACGCTATTGTGGTAGAGCAGTTTGCCGTAGCAGCCGGTGTACGCAATAACGATTATTACCTGGAAATGTCTGGCAACCGGGCACCTCTTTCAAAAATATTAAAATTCCTGAACCGGAAAATTTTCCGATTGCCTATCAACGATACCCAATGCGGTATAAAAGGATTTAATCAGAAAGGGAAAGAAATATTTTTAAAAACTAAAATCAACCGCTATTTGTTTGATTTAGAATTTATTTATTTAGCTGCCAAAGATACCTCCATTAAGCTAAAACCAGTACCGGTAGTATTGCGGCAAGGTATAACTTTTCGGAAGTTTGATTTAAAAATATTAATTGCCGAAAGTACCAGTTTTGTAAAGCTTTTTCTAAAGCTATACAAATGACGTAGGTTTAAGATATCTCAAACTATATCGTTTTTAACAGAGCTAGATAATTATCTAGTGACCTCGTTTTTATCAGTTTTATATTTGATAAAGGAGCACTAATAGCCCAGGATATATTATCGCATGCTACTACACATAAACAGGAATGCGATTTTTCTCTTTGGAGCAACTTAAGCACAAAGCACCCATTAAGTTCTTAGAATTTGTGCAGTATACTAATGAATATAATATCATAGAAGGAATAATATTGAAGATTTCTGATGGAGTAGAAATATCTAATGATTAGGCAAATATTCAGTTTGAATTTACACTTTTAAACCCCAAAACAAAATCAAAGCTCTTGTTAATGGGGTGAATATGGTAGTTGATGAACTCATGATTAAACCTTGCGATTTAAGTATTTATGAGATTGTACCCGGTAATAAAATTTGTATACAATATCTATCTTGTCGGTTCTTAAAAAGAAAGCAGGTACTTTTTAGCTGGTTCTAAAGCTGCTGAATTAATTCATAAGTTTGCTAATTAGAACTATACCATTATGGATGCTGGCTTAAATTTCGTTCGAAGCGTTAAAGATTAAAGTCGCCGGATAGTTTTTTTTTGCCTCTTACTCTTGCGTACCTTTGCGTTTTATTAGCTAATACTGAAAGAAACTACATGGGCGATACGCTACTCCCTAACCAGGAAATATTTTCGATAATTGCCCAGGTGGCTGCTAAACTAGGGGTAGAAACTTACGTTATTGGTGGTTATGTACGGGATTTAATTTTAAAACGGCCTTCTAAAGACATAGATGTGGTTTGCGTGGGGAGCGGTATTGCCTTAGCCGAGGCCGTTTCGCAAGCGTTACCCAACAAACCCAAAGTTTCGGTATTTAAAAATTTTGGTACGGCTATGCTGCGCGCCGGCGATTGGGAAGTAGAATTTGTGGGCGCCCGCAAAGAATCGTATCGCCAGCATTCGCGCAAACCCGAAGTAGAAGCAGGTACTTTGGAAGATGATTTAAAACGGCGCGATTTTACCATTAATGCTTTGGGCATAAGCTTAAACCAAACTGATTTTGGCCATTTAATTGATCGCTTTGATGGTCTGCAGGATATAAAACGTAAAAATATCCGGACCCCGCTGGAACCCGGTATTACTTTCTCCGACGATCCGTTGCGCATGATGCGCGCCATCCGGTTTGCAACGCAACTTAAATTCGACATTGATCCCGATACATTTGATGCCATAATAGCGCTCAAACACCGCATCGAGATTGTATCGAAAGAACGGATTATTGATGAACTGAATAAAATTATTCAGGCCGAAACGCCCTCGTACGGGTTTAAATTATTGTTTCAGGCGGGTTTGCTGCAACTTATCTTTCCTAAGATGGTAGCCTTGCAAGGTGTAGAAACCGTAAACGGTAACTCACATAAAGATAATTTTTACCATACCCTGCAGGTTTTAGACAATGTAGCCAAAGTATCTGATGATCTATGGCTGCGGTGGGCCGCCATTATGCACGATATTGCCAAACCCGATACGAAGCGCTATCATCCCAAAGTAGGCTGGACTTTTCATGGCCACGAAGACAAAGGCGCCCGTATGGTTCCCCGGCTGTTTCAAGATTTGAAATTGCCCCTGAACGACCACATGAAGTTTGTGCAAAAACTTGTCCGGTTACATTTGCGGCCCATTGCGTTGGTAAAAGAAACCGTTACCGATTCGGCTATCCGCCGCTTATTATTTGAAGCCGGCGAAGACATTGATGCCCTGATGCAATTATGCCGCGCCGATATTACTTCTAAAGACCATAATCGGGTAAAACGATATTTACAAAATTTTACCAAAGTAGAAGAAAAAATCCGGCAGGTTGAAGAAAGCGATAAACTCCGCAATTTTCAGCCGGTTATTACCGGCGAAATTATTATGCAAACTTTTGGCCTCAAACCGTCTAAAGAAGTAGGTATTTTAAAGGAAGCCATTACCGAAGCTATTTTGGAAGGAGAAATCCGGAACGAGTACGAAGAAGTTTTTGCTTTTTTACTGAATACCGGCCAGCGCTTGGGTTTTAAACCTGTTTAGTTTAGATTCTGGTACAGCCTTTCGTATTCTTTTCTCGGACAGTTGGGGAAGGTTATTAAAATCCAATGTGCCGGTTTACTTAGGTTTATAATTAAAAACGAAAGTAAGCCTGAGCTTACTTTCGTTTAACTGCGTGTAAAATTAACTATTCCGTTTCCTTGCGCTATTCAGTTTCTTCTTCTACAGTTCCCATACTGGATTGCTCGGCTTCTACGTTGGTTGGTTTGCCTTTGTAGGTAAGGTGGCTGGGGCCCGAAATATCGGCTTGCAAATTTTTAGTAACAAACACATTGGCACTGCAGGCACCGGATAATTCTATGTCGGCATTTATGGCGCGTAAGTTAGTAGCCCGCACCTGGCAAGCGCCCGAGGCTTCTAATTTAAGTTTTTCGCTGCTACCCGCCAACCTGCTTTCGCAAGCGCCGCTCATATCAATTGTTAGTTCCTGGCACCGGATGGCCAAAGCGGTTTCTACTGCGCCCGAACCGTTTAACTTAAAACTATTGCCCGAAAACCCGGCGGCATCAACTTTTACTGCGCCAGATAAATCCAGGCCGGTAAGCTCGGGCATCTCCACAATAATTAAAATTGGTTCCTGGTTTTTAAACGATATTCCGAAGCCTTCGCGTTTTGGTTTAATGCGCAACTCCTGGCCATCCCGCGTAATTTCCAGGCTGTTTAAACTTTCCTGATCGCCACGGGCGGTAACGGCATACCGGTTACTTGGTCTTACTTTTACGTGGTAAGCGCCGCTTACCCGCAGGGTACGAAAATCCTGAAAGTTGAAATTACGGGTGCTAGTACCGTATTCATCTTCGTTGCCCAACGGCGATTGTAACACGGTGCGTTCATCGTTCCAGGCTACATCGTTGGTTACAGGGGTAATGGTAGTATCGGGTGCCGGGCAGTTAAGGCAAATAAACCGGTTGTTTTTTACCTGCCACAAATAGCGGCTCAGTTCGGCATTGTTGTAATTACGGTCAAAAGAGGCCGAAGGCAATAGCCAGGCAAATTCTTCAGAAATCCGGAAAGTTTTACTTTCGGGCAATAATAATTTTACCGATAAATTTTGTTCCCGCCAGATAGCATTGGGCTTAAAGCTGAACTGATTATCCAGGGTAATAACGGAGTCTTTTTGCTCTGCCCGGTAACTGATCATGTGGGCATTCCGGATGGCTGCCGATTCGGTAAGGCCTTTGGCCCGAAAAGTTTGAATTAGTTTTACGGTATTGCCGGTATAACTTTCTACTTCTACATCGGTAGCGCCGTGGCGGAAAGAATTATTATAGCGGGCATTTTTTAACAAAACGGTTTGGTAAGGCTCTACTGGAAAATCTTTTTGCTCGACAAACTCGCCGCTTTCACGGAAGTTTTGCAAGAACTGTGCTACCGAAAGACCCAGTATAAAGCAGCTTACAATCCAGATGGCAAATAAAGACCAGACCAGAGCCGGCCGCAGGTAAAAGCGTTTTAGTAATAAACCAAAAGCCATTATTAAAAAAAACAAACAAAGTATAAAGTTGGCCAAAAAGCCGGCTACTATGCCATATTTGGGGTAAGTACTGGTAAATAAGGCAAACGGCACATCCGTAGGAATAAAAGCTGAACCATCGATAATATTTAAAGCAGTAGCAGCCATTAAAACCAAAATAAAAATAAAGGCTACGGCAATCAGCATTAACAAAACGCCCGCCATTATCCGGATTAAAGTAACTACAAACGATATAATCGGACCCAGTACCCGTGCTATAAAGTTTAGAGCTTGAGCTACAAAACGGACGGGCAATAAAATAGCGCGGGCAAAAGAACTTTCCTGTCCGTTTTCGTCTTTCATGCGCAGGTTGGTTTTTAAAGAATCTTCTATACTCGATAAAGTTACCGGGTTACCCTGCATCTGTACCCGATCGGTTATGGTAGAGGCTTCGGGCAAAACTATCCAGAGAATGATGTACAACAGAAAGCCAAAACCGCCTACTAAAAACGAAATCAGGAATATTAACCGAACCACGTTAGTATCTAAGCCAAAATACAAAGCCATACCGCTGGCCACGCCGCCTAGTTTTTTGTCGTCGGGGTTCCGGAAAAGCTTTTTATTGGTATTTTCGGGTAAGTCGTAACTCTTCGGGAAAGATATCCAGCAAAGGATATAAATAACCACTACCAAACCGGCCGGAAAACCACCCGGAATTGCAAACAAAAAGGTTAAAAGTACAAATGCTATCCGTACCCAAATAGGGTCGATGCTCAGGTAATTGGCAATACCGGCGGCTACCCCGCTAATTACCTTATGTTTTAAGTCGCGGTGCAAGTTACGCGGGGGCACGGTATGGTTGTAAGCTCCCCCGGTATAGGTATTGTCTGAAGA
>NZ_JBMQUD010000055.1:0-13325 GCF_057359045.1 Adhaeribacter sp. | reverse complement strand
GCCGCGCGGCCGGGAGCTAACTTAGGAAGTAGCCAACCTTTAGCACCTGTACATTGAAAGATGAAATCTTTCAAAAGATTAACCAACAGAATATTATTAGCCTTAACAAGCTAAAAAGCTTACAACCAAAATGAAAAAGAGCAAAGAAAAAAGCTTTAAAACCACGTGTTCTTACTGCGGAGTAGGGTGCGGCATTATCGTGCAGCAGGATGCCAAAGGTAAAATCCGGGTAGAAGGTGACCCCGAGCACCCCACCAACAAAGGCATGCTTTGCTCCAAAGGCTTAAACTTACATTATGTAGCTTCCGATTACTCCGACCGGCTGTTGTACCCCGAAATGCGTTGGGCCAAAAATCAGCCGCGGCAAAGGGTAAACTGGGACACGGCCCTGGACCGGGCAGCGGCAGTATTCAAATCTATTATTGCCAAATACGGCCCCGATGCAGTGGGCTTTTATGCTTCTGGCCAGTGCTTAACCGAAGAATATTACGTTGCCAATAAACTGGTAAAAGGCTTTCTGGGTACGAACAACATCGATACCAACTCGCGCTTGTGCATGAGCTCAGCGGTAGTAGGGTATAAAATGGCCCTCGGCGAAGATGCCGTACCCACCTGCTACGACGATATTGAATTAGCTGATTGCTTTTTGATTGCCGGCGCCAATCCGGCCTGGTGCCATCCCATTGTATTCCGGCGCATCGAAAAACACAAAGAAGAAAACCCGGATGTTAAAATTGTGGTGGTAGACCCCCGCCGCACCCAAACCTGCGCCCTGGCTGACTTACACCTGCAAATTAACCCCGGCACTGATATTGTGCTGTACCATGCCATCGCGCGGCACCTGATATATGAAAATTTTATTGATGAAGCCTTTATCGCGCAGCATACTGATGGTTTCGAAAAATTCAGAGCGTTTGTGCTGCAGAATTCACTAGAGGAAGCGGCCATAATCTGTGACGTTTCGGTAGCTGATATTAAGTTAGCCGCTACCTACATTGGTCAAGCCAAAGGCTTTATTTCCATGTGGGCTATGGGCTTGAACCAGAGCGTGATTGGGGTTGATAAAAATTTAGCTTTACTAAACTTGTCGCTGATTACCGGGCACATTGGCAAGCCCGGGTCCGGCCCTTTTTCCTTAACTGGTCAGCCCAACGCTATGGGTGGACGCGAAGTAGGAGGTATGGCCAACCTGCTTTCGGCGCACCGCGATTTAGCCAACCCGGTGCACCGCCAGGAAGTAGCTGATTACTGGGGTGTACCGGATGTACCGGCACAACCAGGCCTGACGGCTACCCAATTATTCGAAGGCCTGCGCGACGACAAAGTAAAAGCCGTTTGGATTATTTGTACCAACCCGTTGGTGAGCTTACCGGATGCCGGCATGGTAGAAGCCGCTTTAAAGAAAGCCCGTTTTGTGGTGGTGCAGGATATTTCGGGCCGCTCCGATACCTTACAATACGCCGACCTGGTATTACCGGCGGCCGGCTGGCTGGAGAAAGAAGGGACCATGACCAATTCGGAGCGCCGCATCAGTTACCTCAATGCCGTATTGCCCCCGCCCGGCGAAGCCCTGCCGGATGTTGAAATATTATGCCGCTTTGCCCAGAAAATGCAGTTCCCGGGTTTTGATTACAAAAGCGTAGGCGATATTTACGAAGAGCATGCCGGCTTAACCAAAGGTACCAATATTGATGTGAGCGGCTTAACCTATGATATCTTAAAAGAAAAACAAACCATTCAGTGGCCGGTACCAGTCAGCGGCAATGCTGGCACACCACGTTTGTTTCAGGATAAAAAGTTTTATACCCCTAACCAGCGGGCCCAGATTCATACACCGGCCAGCGTGGTTAATCAGTCCGAACCATTAACCGGGGAGTTTCCTTTGGTGCTCACCACCGGCCGTATCCGCGACCAGTGGCATACCATGACCAAAACCGGTAAGGTTAACAAACTAAACCAGCACCTGAGCAAACCTTTCATCGAAATAAACCCGATTGATGCAGCCTTGCGCGGCATTAATGACGGTGATACCGTAGAAATTATTAGTGCCCGGGGTACGGTTTGTGTAAATGCGGTATTAACCACCGATATCAAAACCGGTGTGGTTTTCCTGCCGATGCACTGGGGCAAAATATTAAACCGCGACTTTGGCCGGACGAATAACCTCACTAATAATTTAGTAGACCCTAAATCGAAAGAACCAGATTTCAAATTCTCGGCGGTACAGGTACAGAAGTACGAAAAGCCTTTCGAGAAGATGGTGGTTATTGGGGCAGGGGCAGCCGCGTACCGGTTAATTAATACGTACCGGGAGAAAAACCGCCGCGACGAAATTCACGTGTTTTCGCAGGAAGAATATCCGTTTTATAACCGGGTATTATTACCGGAGTACCTAAACGGGCATTTGGACTGGCAGCAACTCGAAAAATTTAAAGCCGGCGAACTAGCTAAACTGGACGTGCATCTGCACCAGGCCACCGGCATAGCCGCCATTAACCGCGAAGAAAAAACGGTTAAGGATACCAAAGGCCAGGAACATACATACGATAAATTAATAATTGCCACCGGCAGCCGGGCCTTTGTTCCCAAAGATGTGCCGATGAATTTGCCGGGCATCTTTACTATGCGTAACCGCGGCGATGCCGACCGCCTGAAGACTTTCCTGAACTACGAAGGCCACGTGGTAATCGTAGGGGGCGGTTTGCTGGGTCTGGAACTGGCGGCTTCGTTGAGCGAAATAGACATCAACGTTACCATTGTGCAATTAAGCTCCCGCCTCATGGAGCGGCAACTCGACCAGATTTCCGGCGATTTGCTCCGGGAGTATGTAGAAGAATTGGGCATTCAGGTATATTTTAACGACCAGGTGCAAACCATTTTCCCGAACAAAAATGAGCCCGGTCTGGTGGTAAATTTAAAAAGCGGCAAAACCATAACCTGTAATGCTGCGGTGTACGCCATCGGCACCCGCCCGAATATGGAGTTAGCCTTGGAAGCCAGGCTCCAGTGCGGCCGGGGCGTGGTAGTAAACGAATATTTACAGACCAGCGACCCGGCTATTTTTGCCATGGGTGAGGTAGCCGAGTTTAACGGGGTAGTAAACGGAATTACAATGGCCGCCGAAGCCCAGGCCGATGTTGCCGCCCGTTTCCTGACCGGCGACCAGAGTAGCTACTATTCCGGTTCCATCTTCATGAATATTCTAAAACTGTCGGGTCAGGATTTATGCTCCTTAGGTATGGTTGAAGTGCCGGATAATAACCCGGAATACGAAGAAGTAATTTTCACCGACAAAGCCAAGCGTTACTACAAGAAGTGTATTATTCACCAGGATCGCCTGGTGGGTGCCATTTTAATGGGGGATAAAAGCGAGTTTGCCGAGTTTAAAACCCTTATTGAAAACAAGCTGGAGCTATCCGAAAAGCGGATGGAATTGCTTCGCTCGGGCAAGGCCGCCGCCCCGGTGTTGGGTAAGCTGGTTTGCTCCTGCAACAACGTAGGCGAAGGCAACCTTACCAATATGATAAAAGGCGGCTGCACCGAATTCCGCCAGCTCTGTCAGCAATCCGGCGCTGGCATGGGCTGCGGTAGCTGCAAACCGGAAGTGAAGAATATTCTGGAAAATATGATTTCAATGGATGCGGTGGTAGTGTGAAATTTACCACCCCTAGCCCCTCCTAAAATAGGCGGGGAACCCGGCTAATACCAAGCTTAGGTCTAACTCATGTATTAGCCCCAAACTCCTTCCCTAGTTTAGGGAAGGTGCCCGGAGGGCGGAAGGGTAAAAAAATTATTGATAACTACTGTGCTGTCGCGAGCGTCCCGCTCGTGACGCTTTCATCCGGCCTCTGGCCGCTAGCATATAATTAAATAGATTATCGGCCAGAGGCCTAATAAAAAATAGACACGAGGCGGAGCCTCGCGCCAGCAGTAAGTAGAAATTAAAAGGTATGGAGAAGAATGATTTAATTCGGGTATTTGCCAGAGGCGGCGTCGTATCGCCCGGCGACATGAAAAGAATTCTGGAAACGGCCGAAGACTTTGGCAACGAAAATATTCATTTCGGCTCCCGCCAAGATATTTTATTCCCGGTTAATATCCGCAGCAAAACTATTCTGGACCATACTTTCCAAGCTATCCGGACTGAGTACGATTTTGACGGGAATAATTACCAAAATATTGTGAGCTCGTATGTGGCCGCCGATATGTTGCCCAATATCAGTTGGCTGCATTCCGATACCTACCTCTATATCCTCGATGATTTTGAGCAGTACCGCACCAAGCTTAAGATAAATATTGCCGATCCGCGCCAAACCTTAGTGCCGTTGTTTACCGGCAACCTGAACTTTGTCGCTTCTAAACAGGATAACTACTGGTACCTTTATCTGAGTTTACCCGAACTGGGCGATGAACTGGTACTGTGGCCGGCTTTGGTTTTTACTTTTGATGTGGTGCGCACTGTGAAGGCGTTGGAAGAAGTATATTTGGCGCAACCGAATTTGCCCGTTAACGAATTATTCTCACAGGCCAACGCGTGCATGAAAGCAAATAATCGGCCGTTGGATGGTGGGTTAGAGCTCTCAAAAACGCCGTTCCCATCGTACGAAGGCATGAACAAAATGGCCGGGGATAAATACTGGCTGGGGCTTTACTGGCGCAACAACTGCTATACCATTAAGTTTCTGAAAGCTTTATGCGATTTATGCGTCGAAACCAATATTGGTAAAATCAGCATTACGCCCTGGAAATCATTTATTATAAAAGGTATTGCGGAAAAAGATAAAATTAAGTACGAAAAGCTGCTGGGGAAACACGGCATCAACATGCGGCACTCGTCGCTGGAACTGAACTGGCACTTACCGGTCCTCGACGAAGAAGCTTTGCAGTTAAAACGCTACCTGGTAAGAACTTTCGACCAGAACGATATCAGCACCGAAGGCTTAACCTTTGCCGTGAAAACCGTACCGATGGTATTATTTACGGTCATAGTAATCGAGAAGAATCCGGTTTCGCAGTACGCCGATAAATACGATTTACTGGATACCTACAACGTACTGTATTGTCAGGACTTCAACCCGAATAAACGCCAGTATATTACCTTTGCCAAGGATGTGCTGAAAGAAGATTTAGCGCCTTTGCTGATGGAATTGAGTTGCCTGTATTACGAGCAGCTTAACTACGAGCCGGAAGTAAAATTGCCGAAGCCCATTGTGGAAAGCAAACCCCAGCCAGACCTGCACCAGTGCCCGCATTGCCTCACGGTGTATGACCCTGTTTTTGGTGACGGGGCTATTCCGCCCGGTGTACCATTTGCCGATTTACCAGCTGAATACACCTGTTCGCTTTGTGATGCACCCAAAAGTGAGTTCCGACTTATGGCCGCAAATTCAAGCGAAATAGCCGCTTAGGTTTATCTCAACCAACATCAGCCCACGAATGGCACAAGTCTTAAGCACAGCGAGACTTGTGCCATTACATGCAGGTAAGTTTTCAGAATTACTGAAATAAAATTATATTTTCGGCCAGTCAGAAGACTGGTTTGTACTTAAAGACACCAGTGACGCTTCGCTTAACTCTGGCGCCAGCATAAGTTCAACCTTAGCGCCAACGCAATGGTTGGAAAACCAGATTCAGCATACTTATTTAGAAGGCTCTTTTTCTACCCGAAATAAAATTTGTAGGTTTGGCACTCGTTTGCAAGATATGATTACTGTTGCCGAAGCCACCCGCATAATCCAGGAAAATACTTTAACCTTACCTGTCACCGAAGTTGCTTTAACCGAGGCAAACGGCCGGGTTCTAGGGGAGCCCATTTATGCCGACCGGGATTTTCCGCCTTTTTACCGGGTAACCATGGATGGTATTGCCATTCAGTTCCGTAGTTTCCAAGCCGGAGAAGATACGTTTCGGATTGAAGGGGTGCAATTAGCCGGAGCCCCGCCCACGGCTTTACGGCAAACTGATAATTGCCTGGAAGTAATGACCGGGGCAATATTGCCGCCAAATACGGATACGGTGATTAGATACGAGGACCTGAAAATATTTGAACGAAACGGCGTCCGCTATGCCCACGTTTTTGCGGCGCCAAAAGGCCGGATGCAGAATGTACACCAGCAAGGTTCCGACCGCCGGGCTTCTGATTTGCTAATATCCGGTGGTACTTTGTTATCGCCGGCTGAAATTGCCGTGATTGCCACGGTTGGTAAAACCAAAGTGCAGGTTACCCAAACGCCGCAGGTGGCTATTATATCTACCGGCGACGAACTGGTAGCTGTATCAGAAGTGCCGCTGCCGCACCAAATCCGCCAATCGAACAGTTATATGCTACAGGCGGCACTGCAGGAACAAGGGGTAAGCGCCGAGCGTTTTCACCTACGCGACGATAAAGCGGCTTTGTTAACAGAGGTTAAAGCTTTGTTGTCCCGGTATGACGTATTATTGCTAAGTGGCGGGGTTTCGAAAGGGAAAGCTGATTTTGTGCCGGAGGTGCTGGCAGAATTAGGCGTACAAAAGCTTTTTCATGAAGTGGCACAACGGCCCGGCAAACCCTTCTGGTTTGGCCGCATCCCCAATGGGCCGGTAGTGTTTGCTTTGCCGGGTAACCCGGTTTCTACGTTTGTTTGCTTTTACAAATATGTACAGCCGTGGGTACGAGCTAGTTTAGGAACAGCTGCCGCCACTATGCCTAAAGCAATTTTACAGGATGAGGTTGTTTTTAAACCCAACCTGACCTACTTTTTACCGGTAAGACTGGGGATAGGTACCAGCGGTATGTTTACGGCAAAGCCCGTAACTACTGGTGGCTCCGGCGATTTTGCCGGTCTGCTCTATGCCGATGGCTTTTTAGAATTACCCCAGCACCAAAACTATTTCCGGGCCGGAGAGGTGTATCCGTTCTTTAGTTTCCGGAAGTAAGTACCAGTATAAGTTCACTGGCTTAATGAAAACAATCCAGGTCTTTTTCGACCAGAATTCTTAAACCCTTTGGCGTGCCGTTATCTATAAAGCCTGCAAAGCCATTTTGCTCGGAGTTGGCCCAGTTAATGGCGGTTGTTTCGGGTACATGTACAGTAACCTCGTTTGGGTTAAAAGTAACCTGTAAATTACTGCATTCGGGCGTTTTTAAGAGAACGTAGCGTAGCTTTTGTGCTGCCGTTGGACCAAAGGCTATTGCCTCCTCTACCTGGCCGGTTTCTCTGAACTGGTCCAACTCGGCTTCGGAAACCCGCATGCGCAAACTGTTACCCTGAATTCTTAATTTCATAAGGTGCTGTAAATATTTTAGGTTATCCGCCAATGTTGCAGTACCTGTTCGTAAATTTAAATACAATTTATTAAGAAGCTGAACGCTCTTCAGAAATGAAGCATTTTGTAAGTTGATAAATTCATAATATTTAATGCCTTTTAAGTGGGCAATATGGCCTAAGCACATTTTTAGGTCTGTTATAAAAGAAAATTGCCTGTTTTTATTTTAAACTTACGATTTTAGAGGTTCCTGTACCCTGATTCAAAAATTAATTAAAGCTGCTATGCCAATGAGCCGTTTCAAAAAGCTTAATAAAGCCTTTAACCAACCCGGAAGAAGAAGATTCCTAACTTCCGTAAGTAAAACCATTGGTGCTTCCGTGCTGCTGGCCACGCCGGTGGTTACATTGGCCGAGGGCTTATTGCAGGAAAAACAAACTTTTACGGTAAGGCAGATAATAGATTTGTTTTTGAAAGAAGTGCCAAATGCTCCTTTTGATAAAACCGTAGATACTCTAAAATCTGGCAGTTTAGATACCAAAGTTACCGGTATTGTAACCACCATGTTTGCTACTTTAGAGGTCATTCAAAAAGCAATTAGTTTAGGAGCTAACTTTATTATTGCGCACGAGCCTACCTATTATAACCACCTCGACGAAACCACCTGGCTGGAACAGGACGATGTATACCAGTATAAAGCCGATTTGCTGAAAAAACATAATATTGCGGTTTGGCGGAACCACGATTATATTCATAGCCACAAGCCCGATGGCGTACAAACCGGCTTGGTAGTTGCTTTGGGTTGGCAGAAATATTACAACCCGGAAGTGCGTAATCGTTTTGTAATTCCGGCCATTACCTTAAAAGCCTTAATTGCCCATGCCAAAGAAAAGTTGGGCATCCAAACTGTCCGGTACATTGGTGACCTGTCGCAATCGTGCAGCCGTATATTACTTATGCCGGGTGCTGCCGGTGGCAGAAGGCATATTGAGGAAATGATAAAAGAAAGACCAGATGTAATTATGGTAGGGGAAGCGCAGGAGTGGGAAACGGTAGAGTACGTGCGGGATGCCCGGGCCAAAGGGCATAAATTAGCTTTGGTATTATTGGGCCACGCCGTAAGTGAAGAGCCCGGGGCCGAATGGATAGTAGCCTGGTTAAAGCCAAAAATACCTGGCATTAAAATAACCCATGTGCCCTCCCGTAACCCGCTAAGCTTCATTTAAGAAAAATATTGGCTTACCAAAAACTTAAACAGTTTATAACCTGACGTGAAAGAAGGAGAAAAATCATTGTCGCATTTGGATGCGAGCAACAACCCCGCCATGGTAGATGTAAGTGCCAAAACTGAAACCAAACGGGTAGCACAAGCCCAAAGCATTGTGGTGCTGGGCGAAGAAATTATGCAACATCTTACCAATGGCGATATCCAGACGAAAAAAGGTCCGGTATTTCAAACCGCCATTATTGCCGGTACCATGGGCGCGAAAAAAACGGCCGACCTGATTCCGTTGTGCCACCCGTTGGGCTTGGAAAGCTGCAAATTTAATATTCGGGTAAACGAAGCGAACGAGGTAGTAATTGACTGCACGGCCAGCATTACCGGCAAAACCGGCGTCGAAATGGAGGCTTTAACCGGTGCCACCGTGGCGGCCTTAACCATTTACGATATGTGCAAAGCTTTCTCGCACGATATTGTAATTAAAGAAACTAAACTCATGACCAAAACCGGAGGGAAAAGTGACTTTGAACGAAAATAAAAAACCGCACCAGAAACATACCAATTTAGCAAGGCCTAACCTGGGGCACTTTGGCCGGGTAGAGCTGGCCATTTTGGGCACCCCTTGCGGCAATATTAAAAAGCTAGCCTTTGCGGTTACCCAAGCTTTAGCGGATAAGCTAAAAGTAGCTTACGTAGATGCCGACCATAAAAGCGCCGATGCGGAAGCCCAAAATGGAACAGATTTAAGTACGGCTTTGGCCCATGGCGCCTCCCTGGAATATACCGATAAAATTACTTTCCACCGGTTTGACTATAAAGTTGCCCCGAATGATTTCGAAAGAAAAGCTTTGTTTCGGGAAGCGGATATAGTATTGGTAAACGGCAACCATTTTCTAGCCCAATCCCAGGTAATCGTAATTGATCCGGCCAAGCCCCTGGAGAAAAAGCTGGATAAACTCACCAATGTGCAGTTGATTTTACTGGCCGAGGGTGTAACCGAAGTGCCGGCTTATATTCAGAACCACGTGCCAGATTTTGCCCAGGTGCCGGTTTTACCGCTTAACAATATTCAGGATATTACTTCTTTTGTTGAAGCTTTTTACCAGACAGGAATTCCGCCTTTGCACGGCTTGGTGCTGGCGGGCGGTAAGAGTACCCGGATGCAGCAGGATAAGAGTTTGTTGCAATACCACGGCTTGGACCAGCGCACGCACGTGCACCAGTTGTTAAGTAAATATTGTGCCGAAACTTACGTGTCGTGTAATGCTGCTCAAGTTTCAGAAGTAGAAGGAAAGCTACCCTATTTAGAAGACAAGTTCCTGAACCTTGGCCCTAAAGGCGGCATTCTAACAGCATTACAATTCAATCCTAATGCAGCCTGGTTGGCCATGGCCTGTGATTTACCTTTTTTAAGTGCCGATACTTTGGCCTACCTGGTGAAACACCGCGATTCAACTAAAATGGCAACGGCTTTCTACGATTCAGATAATAAATTTCCGGAGCCTTTGCTCACCATTTGGGAACCCCGCAGTTATGCCCGATTGCTGGAGTTTTTAAGTTTAGGTTATTCCTGCCCGCGCAAGGCCTTAATTAACTCTGATGTGAAGCTATTAACTATTCCGGATGTGGCAGAACTACGCAACGTAAACGACCCGGTGGCTTACGAAAGAACAGTGCAGGAGTTAGAAAGAGGAGGAGAGTAGATATTACCTACGGATGCGCTGCCACCCATACGTCGCCATCCTCAAACTTTTCTTTTTTCCAGATGGGTACAATTTGCTTGAGGGTATCAATAATATATTCGCAAGCTTCGAAAGAAGCTTTGCGGTGCGGAGTAGAAACGGCAATTACCACGGCGGCTTCGCCAATTTGTAAGGAGCCTTTCCGGTGCACAATGGCTACTTTCTGAATGGGCCAGCGGGCCGCAGCCTGATCTGCAATTTCCTGCATTTTTTTTACAGCCATAGAATCGTAAGCTTCAAAATCAAGCTGCATAACTGGCTTGGCCTGCGTCTGGTTACGAACGGTACCAATAAATACATTGATGGCTCCGGCACCATCGGCCTGGACTGCATCTATTACGGCTTGGGTATTTATTGGGTCTTCGGTTATGGCAATCATAGTTTTAGATTATTTGCGGTTCGATATTCGACTATTCGATGGGCTTTCAAATTTAACAATCGAAAATCCAACAATATAAATATTGCATAATATCACCCCCCACAAACTGGCGGAATCAAGGCAATTTCGTCGTGCGCTGATAAAGTTTGTTCAGGCGTAGCATAATCATCGTTTACCGCAATCATCAGCGAAGTGAGTTTTTGTAGGGCTGGATACTCTGCTTTAAGGGCGTTTAGTAACTGATTAACATTGGCTGTTTCGTTTAACTGGTAATTCAGTTTAGAAGCCCCAATTATTTCTTTTGTTATGCCAAATAAAGCTATTTTAACCTGCATATCTAATAAAACCTCGATTATGATACAATTTATCTAATTTTAAGTTAACTTGTGCTATATAAATGTCAGAAGCCTGAACTTAAGTTCCACCTCGGGAGTTTTGGGGAGGAGAAGCAAATGCAAAACATGATAGTTGATAATCACGGTCGGGTTTTAGATTACGTACGGTTGGCGGTAACCGATCGGTGCAACCTGCGCTGTTTTTATTGTATGCCCGAGGAAGGCATAGACTATCTGCCCAAGAAAAATCTGCTTACTTACGAAGAAATGGAGCGGATGCTGCGGGTTTTGGCCGGAATGGGTATTCGCAAGGTCCGGATTACCGGTGGCGAACCTTTTTTGCGTAAAGATCTTATGTTGTTCTTACGCCGGGTAAAAGCCATTCCGGGTATAGAAGAAATACACATTACTACCAATGGTGTACTCACGGCGCCTTATATTCCGGAGCTAAAAGAACTGGGAGTTAAATCTATAAACCTAAGCCTGGACTCTTTAGATCAGGAACGTTTTTTTAAAATTACCCGTCGCGATGAACTGGCCCGGGTAATGGAAACTTTTCATGCTTTACTGCAACACGATATAAAAGTTAAAATAAACGCCGTGGTAATGGAAGGACAGAATACCCAGGATATTGTGCCGCTGGCCCAACTTACTGAGCAATACCCGGTATCGGTGCGTTTTATTGAAGAAATGCCTTTTAACGGAGGAGGTAATACGCAACCGGTGCTTAACTGGCATTTTATGCGAATTTTAGACGAACTACAAGCGGCTTTCCCGGGTATTTATAAAATTTCGGATGCGCCTAACGCCACGGCCAACCATTATGCTATTCCGGGCTATGCCGGTAATATTGGAATTATTGCTGCTTTCACGCGTACTTTCTGTGGTACTTGTAACCGCATTCGGGTAACGGCTCAGGGCGGACTTAAAACTTGCCTTTATGGTACCGATGTGTTCAATATCCGGGATTTACTACGTAGCGGTGCCACCGGCCAAACTTTAGTTCAGTTGCTTGCCCAGGCTTTTGGTAACCGCACCAAAGATGGTTTCGAAGCCGAAGAATCCCGCCAGTTATTATTGCCGGTTTTTGAATCGATGTCGACTATAGGCGGATAGAGCGCTGGTTAATTTTAGTTCTGCTCATTTAATTGCTCTTCCCTGAGTTTATCCGGAAAATGCCTCATTTTATTCTTAAATTTTTTCTATTATGCTAGAAACTGGCGTTAGTCAGAACACCTACAACCATTTTTTGATCGCCATCTCCTTGTATTTCTTCTGCCCCGGCATATTAGAGTCTTTATAACTTATTTATTTAGTATTATTTATAGGCTTTTTGGCAAATCTAAATTGATTTAATGGTTTGGTAAGCGATTAATTAATCCGAATAATTGAAAAAAATAAAAAAATAGACAACTATAAAGCTAATATTTAGAAAAAATTTAATTTCTGGTTTTAAATCTAATAATCAGAAACTTTTCTAATTTTACACCACCAGCTACACCCAAAAGATTTATTTAATATAAAATTAAGAAAAACTCCTTTCCCCATTTAGGAGCAAAGCCAGTTGGAACCTTTTCGAAGCAGAATAATTGATTAACCTGGCCATAAAGTTTTATTTCTAAAGTAGTCGAATTCTCTTTTTATGTTTAATTTTTTTCCTGTTAACCTATGCAAATAAAATTACGATTTTTATTTATGGGGCTGGCTTTTCTGCTGATGCAGGTTAGTTATGCTCAAACCAAAACCATAACCGGAAAGGTTACCAGTGCCGAGGAAAAAGGACCCTTACCAGGTGTTAGTATATTGGTAAAAGGTACCCAACGCGGTACCCATACCGATCTGAATGGAGAATATTCCATTGAAGCTGCCCCGGCCGATGTGCTGGTTTTTACTTTTATAGGAATGACTACCACCGAACGAATTGTAGGCAACAATGCCTCCATAAACGTTGCCTTAGCCCCTGATGCCAAAAGCCTGAACGAAGTAGTAGTAACCGCTTTGGGTATCAAACAAGAGAAAAAGGCACTTGCTTATACGATAACCGAAGTAAAAGGAGCCGATGTGGCGCAAACCCAGCGGGAAAACTTTATTAACGGCTTAGCCGGCCGGGTAGCCGGCGTAGAGGTGAATGCTACCTCTGGTTTGCCGGGCGCTTCTTCTTCCATCACGATTAGGGGGGTAAGTTCTTTGAGTGGTAGTAACCAACCTTTATTTGTGGTAGATGGCCTGCCTATTAGCAACAACAGTTTTAGTACCGCCAATTTTGCCGGCGGCAATGCTTTGGAAAACCGGGGCGTAGATTACGGTAACCGGGCAGCAGATATTAACCCGGAAGATATTGAGAGTATGACTATTCTGAAAGGACCGGAAGCTTCGGCCTTGTACGGAATTGATGCGGCCTC
>NZ_JBMQUD010000054.1:0-60276 GCF_057359045.1 Adhaeribacter sp. | reverse complement strand
TGTTCGAGCGCAGCGTGACGAATTCTATTGGGCTTGGATTGGTTACCGTGGTGGGCATTAGCAAAAGCCTGGAGGCGCAATTCCCGTTTTGGGTTTGTATTTTAATGGGGGCTATTACCGGTTCGGTTGGCGGCCTTATTAGAGACGTGTTGTTAAACGAAGTGCCCTTGTTGTTACGACGAGATATTTATGCCCTGGCTTGTGTAACAGGCGGCGTGGTTTACTTTATTTGTATTTATTTTAACTTATCAGGAAGTATAACCGAATTAGTAGCGGCTTTAGTGGTTATATTCGTCAGGATAGTTGCGATAAAGTTCCACATCCACTTACCTGTTTTAGAAGCAGTTAAGAACAATAATCCTGACCAAACCGACAAAACATAATTTTAGCCTATGCCGGCAAAATAGAACTAAATAAAAGCGGCTAAATTAATATGGCTTGTTTATGAAGGCCGCAGGCACCTTCATCTAAGAAAATTTAATTCAGGTTAAGGTTAAACAAAAGGTTAATACCAATTGGGCCATCGCTCATGTGTAAATTACCTAATAAATATTTCCACGTCCCGTTAAAATGAAAACTCACCAGAAATTACTGCTTGTTGTAACATCATTATTTCTTTTTACCTATTGCGGCAACAGCCAATCTGCCTCAACGGTGGCAACCACTCCCACTAAAAGCACCCCTCCGGCCATGGCAGAAAATATTAGCCCTGCCAAGTCAACGGCCAAAGAACAAAAGAAAAGCCCTCCCAATCTACCTGACTTTACGGCAACCTGCACCGAGCAAGAAGAAAAGAACCCTGGATCAGAGGACCCCATTATTATTAAAACCTGCACCTATGGAAATTATAAAACGGTATCAACGGGTTCGCCTGATTATAAAGGCCGGTATAGTTATGAAAACAGCCTTTACCGGTTAAATATTGGTGAATACCAGGAAATAGAAAATGCCGCACTTTTTAACCAAAAACAAGGCGAACTACTTAAACAGATAAACGAAAAAATAAAAGCAGATTACCTAAAATTTTCTAACGAACCAGAAACACAAGAATGCTTTACCAACGCGGAGCCAATCCGTGATTTTAGCCTGGATGAATTAAGAATTGGCTTTGATGCAGACCAACTTGTTTTTCACGCAGAATTTGGGCTGCCAAGTGCTTGTTTGTCGGTGAACGGAACAGCCGTTTCTTTTAAGCTACAGGAAGTAGCGCCTTATCTGAATAAATAAGGATTGGTCATTATTTAGTTTAACTTTGCGTAACACCAATTATTTAATATTACTGCCCGTTAAGGTAAAAATTGGTTTGCTAATAAAACAAAGGATAAAACGTGTATTACAACGAATTGAAAGCTTTTATAACCGATAAGTTTGGCAGCGAAATAATAACCGGCGAAAATATCCAGAACCCGCAGCCTTTTTTGGTAATTAAAACCGAAAGCATTGCGGCCGTTTGCCAGGAGTTGTTCTCTCACCCACAGACCTATTTCGATTATTTAGCTTGTATTACCGGTTTAGATAACGGCCCGGAAGTAGGTACGCTGGAAGTTATTTACCAATTATATTCTATTCCCTACGACCACCACCTGACGTTAAAAGTAATTACCCCGCGCCTCACATCCGAAGGTAATTTGCCCGAAGTGCCTACCGTTTGCCACATTTGGCGCACCGCCGACTGGCACGAACGTGAAGCGTATGATTTAGTAGGTATAAATTTTACCGGTCACCCAGATTTGCGCCGGATTTTGTGCACCCACGATTGGCAAGGTCACCCATTACGCCGCGATTACCAATGGCCCGAATATTACCACGGCATTAAAGTACCCTACGACAACCACAACGAAGCCAATGGCTTTAAAGACGAAAGATTCACCGGCTTTGGCATACCCGAAAACAATCCGGAACGGTAAATGTACTTTACGTAAAAAAAGTTCTTTTGCCCCGGACTGGTTTATAACCGGTTATTTTAAACAAGAACTTTTGTTTTTAATTTAACCCAGCTTACGCGCTTAAAATGTCCTCAACTATAAATTCGCCATACGCTACTTATATAACCCAGGCCGAGCCTACTTTCCACAACCCCGATAACCTGAAAGCCGGCGAAATGCTTTTGAATATGGGCCCGCAGCACCCGTCTACGCACGGTGTATTGCGCTTAGAGGTAATAACCGATGGCGAAATAATAACCGATGTGGTGCCCCATATTGGTTACCTGCACCGTTGCTTTGAAAAACACGCCGAAACCCGGGCCTATAACTTAACCATACCCTTTGTAGACCGCATGGATTACCTGGCCGCCATGAACTCAGAACACGTATGGGCCATGGGCGTCGAAAAAATGCTGGGCTTAGAGGGCAAACTACCCCAGCGGGTAGAATACATCCGGGTACTGGTGAGCGAGCTAAACCGCATTGCTTCGCATTTCCTGGCCATTGGCACGTACGCCATTGATATTGGTGCCTATACGCCATTTTTATGGATGCTGCGCGACCGCGAACATATTCAGCGGTTGCTGGAGTGGGTATCGGGAGCCCGTATGCTGTATAATTACATCTGGATTGGTGGCCTTTACTACGATTTACCCATTGGTTTTGAAGAACGCTGCCGGGAGTTTATCGATTATTTACAACCCAAATTAGATGAGTTTGAAGATATTCTCCTGAAAAACAAAATATTTATTGATCGCACCGCTAATATTGGGGTTTTGCCTTTAAACGTAGCCATTAATTACGGCTGCTCCGGCCCTATGCTGCGCGGCTCCGGCCTTAAGTTTGATTTACGCCGCGTAGATGGCTATTCGGTTTACCCGGAATTAGAATTTGATATACCCATTGGCCAAGGTTTAATGGGCACAACCGGCGACTGCTGGGACCGGAACTACGTACGGGCGCTGGAGTGCCGTGAGTCGTCGCGGATTATCCGGCAGTGCCTCGATCGGCTACAAACCGATTATAAACGTACCCCTGATTTTGACCCGCAAGCTATGTGCCCGAAAAAAATACGGCCAAAAGAGCAGGAATTATATTTCCGGGCCGAAACGCCACGCGGCGAGCTAGGCTATTTTTTCCGGGCTACCGGAAAATCCGATATTCCGTTCCGGTGCAAAGGGCGCTCGCCTTGTTTTTCTAACTTATCGGTTTTGCATGAAATTTCGCGGGGTTGCATGGTAGCCGATATGATTGCCATTGTGGGCTCGGTAGATATTGTTCTGGGCGAGTTAGACCGGTAAGCTAAAACGCAGATAAAATTATTCCAAAAGCTTCCCTCCTGCAATAGCTAATCTGGTAGGGAAAAGAAAGTTTTATACGCAAAGCAGTTGGCTACGCAGCAACTCTCTCCTTGAGGGGAGATAAAGAGGGGTTTACATTTGCATTGATAATCTAGAAAATATAGCTATTCTTAATTTCTGTCTCCTTTACACCCCTGTGGTCACTTCAAGGGGAGAGTTACCGGTAGCAAAGGTCTGTTTTATGCCAACTTCTTTTCCTTTGAGCTTAGTAAAAGTAAAAAGCTTTAAGTGTTTTAGGAGGGCAGGGATGGTAAATTTATTCCGGATAACGATATTTAAAGATTCCTATGTTGGTAATTTGTAAGCAATATTTATCTGTAAACCCCATGGTTAGAGCAACTGCAACCCGCATTGGTAAAACTTCCGTTTAAATATTTTACTCCAAATGCAGCCCTTAAGCTTATGAAAATACTTACTGCTCCCCAGATACGCGAAGCTGACCAGCGCACCATTCAGGCAGAAAATATCTCTTCGGTAGTTTTAATGGAGCGGGCTGCACTGGCTTTTACCCATTGGTTTGCCCAAAGATTTTCGGATAAGAGCAAGAATATTTTGGTTCTTTGTGGCCCCGGTAATAATGGCGGCGATGGTCTGGCTATTGCCCGGTTGCTGCACCAGCAGCAATACGCCGTACAGGTTTGGGTAGTAACCGAAGGTACTAAATTCTCAGCCGATTTTTTGAGCAATCGCCAACACTTACCCGCGGCTGTAGCCTTAACCGAACTCCGGAATATTGCTGATATACGGCCCCTTGCTCCTACCGATATCATTCTGGATGGCTTGTTTGGTACTGGTTTAAGCCGGCCGGTTAGCGGCATTTTTGCGGAGGTTATCCAAGTTATCAATCAATCTTCGGCGGTAAAAATAAGTATTGATGTGCCGTCGGGCTTGTATACCGAGCAGAATAACCAACCCACCGATGCCATTGTGCAAGCGCAGTATACCCTTTGCTTCGAACTACCCAAATTGGCTTTTCTGCTGCCGCAAAACCAAAAATTTGTAGGCGAATGGCACGTGGCACCTATTGGCTTAAGTCCGGCTTATCTGCAAGAAGCCGAAACTAAAATTTATTTAATTGAGCGCGAGCACATTATAGGTTTGCTAAAACCACGGGGCAAATATTCGCATAAAGGTACTTACGGCCATGCTTTGCTTTTGGCTGGCAGTTATGGCAAAATGGGTGCGGCAGCTTTGGCTGCGCGGGCCTGCCTCCGGAGCGGGGTAGGCTTACTCACAGTGCATTGTCCTAAAGTGGGGTACAATATTCTGCAAATAGCCGTACCCGAAGCCATGACTTTACCCGACAGGGAGGAAAACCATTTAACAGAACTCCCCGATTTGGAACCTTACCAAGCCATCGGTATTGGCCCCGGCTTAAGCAAAGAACCGGCAACCCGCCAGTTGGTGCGGCAGCTTTTACAAACCACCACGGTGCCCTTGGTATTAGATGCCGATGCTTTAAATATTTTAGCAGAAGAAAATTTACTCCTGCTACTCCCGCCTAAAAGTATTTTAACCCCGCACCCCAAAGAATTTGAACGCCTGGTTGGTAAAGCTGCTAACGATTACCACCGCTTGGCATTACTCCAAACCTTTTGCCAACAACACCAATGCTACGTGGTTTTAAAAGGTGGCCACACCTGTATTGCTACACCCACCGGCGAGCTGCACTTTAACAACACCGGCAACCCCGGTATGGCTACCGGCGGTACCGGCGATGTACTGACCGGCATTATTACGGCCCTTGTGGCACAAAAATATCCTCCTTTAGATGCTTGCCGCTTGGGGGTTTACCTGCATGGTTTGGCTGGCGATTTAGCTAAAAACCAGGTAAGCGATATTGCCTTGGTGGCCTCTGATGTAATAGACCATTTAGGATCCGCGTTCCTAGAACTGCAAAAATCAGTTTAAAGAACAAAAGCGCTTAAGAAACAAAAGCATTTTTGCCAGCCCCACTTCTTTTTCTATTTCGGTCGGCGCTTATTCCTTTCTATAAGTTTAGCCCTTCGCCCAGCTATCTTGTTCAGCCCTGTAAGGGCCAGCCGGGTACCTTGCGTATTTTCAGTAGCCAAAGTCCTGCAAGGACGAAATATTTAAACTTACCGACTCCTCATCGCACTTAATTTTATCACCATTTTTCCTGATCTTGGTAAAGGCTAATTCAGGTGCGGTGGTAAGAACAAGAACTTCCTAACGTACCAATATAATCAAACAACTATAGCGGCCAGAGGCCGGAGTATAATCATTCCGAGCGAGACGCTCAAAATAGAAACGCTTAATATATAGTTCGAAAGGTCTAAAAAGCCATTTATACCACCTAGTAAATACTAGTTCCCACAGCAGCAAGTCATAAAGCTTTGCCAATCTAAACCGTCCTTCCAAAAGAATCTTCTGATTAGGTAACCCAGAAGATTCTTTTGGAATTCTTCGAATTCTACTGAAGGACGGGGCTGGGTAGAATAAACTTTGTTTTCAGCTATAGAAATAGCCTTATCCTATTTGATATAATTTCCCAGGTAAAAACTTTCCCGGTTAGAATAAAAGAGCCGGCTTAAATTAAAGCCGGCTCTTTTGTGTAATTCAATTTTAGTTTGATTACACAGTAGCCATATCAATCACAAACCGGTACTTTACATCGCTGCGGAGCATGCGTTCGTAAGCATCGTTAATCTGGTTCATAGATATTACTTCTACATCCGATAAAATATTGTGCGCGGCGCAGTAATCCAGCATTTCCTGGGTTTCGGGTATACCACCAATCATAGAACCTACCAGGCGTTTGCGACGCGAGATTAAACTAAAACCAACTACCGGCGAAGGCTCGGGTGGTGCACCTACCAAAATCATGGTGCCATCGCGGCGTAATAAACTCAGGTACAAGTTTAAGTCGTGCGGCGCCGATACGGTATCCAGAATAAAATCGAAGTAATTGCGGTTTTCTTTTAAATGCTCTTCGTTGCGGGTAACTACAAATTTGTGGGCTCCTAAGGCCCGGGCATCAGCTTCTTTGTTCGGCGAGGTACTCAGCACGGTTACTTCGGCCCCCATAGAAGCGCCTAATTTTACCGCCATGTGGCCCAAACCGCCTAAACCTACTACCCCTAATTTATGGCCGGCTCCTACTTTCCATTGCCGCAAAGGCGAGTAAGTGGTTATTCCGGCACAAAGTAAAGGGGCTATCCGGCTTAAATCCTGGTCCGGCGCAACCTTCAGGGTATATTTTTCATCAACCACAATCTGGGTAGAATATCCGCCGTAAGTAGGGGTTTTGCCGTCGAGTTCGTAGCTGTTATAAGTACCTACATTGTGCACCTCGCAGTATTGTTCCAGGCCTTCCTGGCAACTGTGGCAGGTACGGCAAGAATCTACAAAGCAGCCTACGCCTGCCATATCGCCTTCTTTAAATTTGGTTACCTCAGCGCCTACTTTACTTATGCGGCCCACAATTTCGTGGCCGGGTACCATGGGGTAAATAGAGCCGCCCCATTCGTTGCGGGCTTGGTGCAAATCGGAGTGGCAAACGCCGCAAAATAAAATATCAATTAAAACATCGTGTGCGCCTACATCTCGGCGCTCGAAACTAAACGGGCCGAGCGGATGGGTTGCATCCGGCGCAGCATAACCTCGTACTGGTATCATAATCTGGATAATTTATAGTCTGAAATAATTAAAACGGGCAGAAGGCATTAGGGTTAATGAAAATTTACTTTACTGGATTTTGCTCATATTAAAATTTACCGCAAAGTAAAGCAGTGATATTTATTTATACCAATTGGTTTAGCCGTGCTTATGCGGCTTTTTGGCGTTAACCGCATTATTTTCGTTCCGATTAGCTCACCCATAAGCCTTTACAAAAAATATTTTCTAAATACTCAATTTTGAGTATTGCCCAGGCATTCCAAATAGCTTACCTTTATATCGAAATTATACTATATAAAAAATATTATAAATTTTGTCACTCTACCCGGCTTACATAAATCCTGTTTAAATCTTATTAGCCCTTATTTTAATTTATTTACTATAACTATAACCCTAATCTTACAAACACTATTTTATTGCCCATGAAAAAACATTTACTCTGCGGTACGTTAATGTTAATTGCGTTATCCGGAAAATTAAAAGCCCAAAATTTTTTAGGAATTGGCAACAGCAACTTTGCCGGTGTTCACGGTTTATACATGAATCCTTCTAACATCGTAGATTCGCGACTGGGAATGCAGATAAACTTAGCGGCCTTCGACTTTAATGTTTCGAACAACTACTTGCGCTATAACCATTCCAGCTCTTTGCTTAAAATGTTTAAAAACGGAGATGATTTTGAAAAAGAGTACCTGGACGAAAATTTAAATGGTAATCCCAAACTATTAACCACTTCCCTTGATTTTCGGGGACCTTCGCTGATGCTTACCCTTAGCCCCAAGCACAGCCTGGCCCTAACTACCCGCATCAGAGGCGCGGTGCAAGGCAACAATGTTTCGGAAGAAATTGCCCGCTATGCTCGTACGGGTGGCGACGACGAAATATTAAACCAAGTGTACGATAATAACCAATTTAGCTTAAACGGCAATGTAAATGCCGAAATGGGCATTTCTTATGGCCGCGTAATTTTTGATAATGGCCAGCACTTGGTTAAGAGCGGTATAACGGTAAAACGGGTTACTGGTATTTTTTCTTCTTATTTTATAAACGAGGGCTCCCGGTATAAAATAAATGAAAAAACCGATGCCAACGGTGAAACCTATACAATGCTGGAAATTGACAATATTAATGCCCGCTATGGTTACCTGACCGAAGACCTTTTAGAAGACCTGGAAGCATCGGATGCAGTAAACTGGCTGTTTAAAGGCGATGCGCCCGGCAAAGGTTGGGGTATGGATATTGGTGTAAGCTATGAGTACCGGCCCAACATAGATAAATACCGCTATACTTACGACAGCACGCAATACCTGGAACACCGGAAAAATAAATATAAGTACCGCCTGGGCATAGCCCTCATGGATGTAGGCGGTGTAAAATATTCGTCTGATTTTGCCCGCAGTTTAGCTATTAACAAACAAAACGTACAACTTACTCCCCAAGACTTTGAAAATGCCGAAGACCCCGATGAGTTTGCTGCCATCCTGAACCAATCTTTCGGTATTCAGCCTTCGGATATAAAAAATAATTTCCGGTCGGGTTTGCCTACGGCTTTAAATATTAACCTCGATGCCCGGCTGGCCCGGCGGTTATATGTAAACACCACCTGGATTCAGAGCTTACGCGGTAAAACAGCAGTGGCCATGCGGCAAAATTCATTGTTGGCAGTTACGCCGCGGTTAGAATTTAAAATGCTGGAATTGGCGACACCGGTTTCGTTAAGCAATAATTACTCAGTGTTTGCGGTGGGCGCTATGGCTAAGTTAGGCCCCATTTTTATTGGCTCTGATAATATTGGCGGGGCCTTAAATATTGGTAAACCGTATGGTGCCAATGTATATGCAGGCGTATCTTTATTGGCTAAAAAGCGCGAAAAGAAAAAGGAACACAAACAACCCAAAGTAAAAAAAGATAAAAGTAAAACGCCGGCAGTTACGCCAACCCCGACATCTCCTGCCCCGGCTAACTAATAAAATTACAGGGCAATTTTACGTAAAACATAGTATGCCCATTAACCTTACTTAAAAGCAAATAAAAAGCTATTGGTACTATTACCGATAGCTTTTTTATTTAAAATATTGCTATTGAAGAGCAAAGTGCATTGTCTAAAAGGCAAAGGTATAAAACCATATCCAGGCTATTTATTCATGAACCGTTGTGTTCAGGATTTAATAATATCTTTTATATCTATCATATACATTTGCCGGCCGTTGCTGCCATGGGTAGAATCGAAAAACACTTTGGTACCGGCCTGGTCGCAGCGGGGATGCAGGTCGCAACGCCACTCCCCGGTATATTCCGGGGGCTCATAAAAGCGGCCTAAAATTACCTTACGCTTGGTGGGTACGTGGTAGAGGTATAATTCCTGGAGCCGATCGGCTTTGTTATAGGGGTAAGTATCGTTTAATATCCATTCGTTGTTGGTATGGGGCACGTACGTGTTATGGCCATTATAAGGCATCGCCTGCTTATCAACCAAAGTAAACCGTTCGGTTTTATCTTTGAGGAGGTAAAATGCCGCGGGTTGCCCAACGGGTTGCATCCAGGCACAAACGTGCTGGGGATCGCGCCAAATAAAATGCGAGGTATAACCAGCCGGATCGAGCAGGTATAGGTCCTGTCCGTTAACGTCTACAGTAAACATGCGGGTCATGAAGTCGCAGCAAGCCATGCGCTGGCGGTTGTCTTTTTTGGCCCGCCAGCGGTGTAAAAATATTAACCGCTCGCTATTGGGGCTTACCAGCAAATGGTTAAACCAATGGTAATTATCGGCTACAGATTTGCCGTAGTGCGGCATAGCGGCCATTTGGGCTAAAGAGAGCAGCATTTGTTCTTTGCCGTTTTTTAAATCCAGGCGGTACAAGCCAATCTCGCCAGGGGCTTTTATTTCTTCGTAGGGGTCGGGAATACCGGCATAGCCGTAGCCGGGCCGCAAATTCTGGATGCGGCTAAACTCGGTACCTACCGCAAATTTACCATTAGGACTTAAAGCATAAACGGCTTTGGGTAAAGTACGCCGTTTACCGGTTTTAACGTTAAGTATATGTGCCCCATAGGCATTGCCAACGCGGTCGTTCCAGATAATTTCGTTTTTTGAGCCGGGTATCCATTGCAGCATACAGCCTTGCTGCCACCCCCAGGCCTGGCTCTCGCCCAGTTCAATCCACTTGTTCTGGTTCTGCAAATCGATCATGCCAATCTTCAGCCGGTCATTTGCTTCGGGCGTACGGCCTTCAAAAGCAACCTGCATGCCTAACACATAACGGCCGGTGGGGTCAGTCTGGAATTTATCGTAGTAGCCAAACCAATGGAAACCCGGATTTTGGGTAATGGATTGTACCGGCGGAAATGCTTCTGCTACTGTTTTGGCCCACAACGGCACTGTCATTAAGCCAATACCGGCCCAGGTGGCCTGGCCCAGGAATTTCCTTCTTTTCATTTAATAAGAGCCGGCCAGGTCTAAATGGTCGGCTCTACAATATATTCATTTTAAATATATTATAAAATAAAGCTGCTACCCTTGCCCCCATTATGGTACCCGGTTAGTTTAGTTGCCCGTACCGCCGCTCTGGCCGCCACCTTGTACGTCGTCGTTTTTAATGCCGCGTTTTTTGCGGGCAATATCTCCTTGCAGTTTACCAAAACGGTAGTTAAACGTTAAGTTAAGCCGGCGCATTATGTAAAACGATTCTGAATTCTGATAAAACCGAACATCGTTCAGTTCGTTAAAGAAGCGCCGGTTACGCTGAAAAGGACTGCTGATAGATAAGTTAATACTACCTTTGTCTTTTTTGAAAAGCATTTTACTTACCGATAAACTATTATAGGCATAACCCGCCGAAGTACCTTGCAGCAATATTTGCGGCGAATAATACCCAATATTACCACTGGCCCGCCAAGTTTTCCCAAATTTATAACTTACATACCCAAAAACATTGGCGGTAACCCCATTGTTACTAACCTCGGTAAGCACATTGGTTTTGGTTACCGTATCTATGGCGGTAATTACCCCGTTTAATTGCACAAAATTAGCGCTGGCATTTAAGTTTACATTCAGATTTTTGCTGAGGTTCATGTTGGTATTAAGCGATAAGCCCAGCCGCTGATTTTTACCAATATTGCCGTAAGTAGTCCGGGCTACTGAATCGGTGCCCAGGGTGGTAAATTGCTGAATAGAATTATTTGTAAAATTATAGTATAAACTGCTGTTTACCGACGACTTTTTAACGAAGGTACTGTACGACAAATCGAAAGCATGATTAATGGCCGCTACTAAATTAGGATTTCCAAAATATATATTGCGGGGGTCAACGCGGTTTACGTAAGGGTTCAGGTACCAGAGGCCCGGCCGTTCTATGCGTTGGGTATAACTTAAGCGGGCTGTTTTCATGCCTTTTAACTTCCGCGACAAAGCAACGGAAGGAATCAGGTTAAAATAATTTTGCTTGGCAAAAGTGCTCGACGAGGCAAAGTCAGCGTCGATGCGGGTTTGCTCGAGGCGGGCGCCTAACTTTAAACCCCAATCGCCTTTTTTTAAACCGTAAGACGTATAGCCGGCAAGTATATCCTGGTGGTAATCAAAATTATTGCTTTGGGTAGGGTCTATTACGTACTGTTTATTATCCGGATTCTGATTAGCATAAAAGTAATCGCTGCTGTTGAGGCGGGTAATGGTTTTTATACCTATTTCCAGGTTGTTTTTCTTGATGGGCTGCACGTAATCGGCTTGTACCGTGTGTTCGGCCGAAGTACCATTATTTTGAGTAATGCTCAAAACTAAAGGCCGGTCGGGGTATTCTAACCTGAAATCTGTATCTACATCGTTACCACCATTATTAAATTTATACGATAAGGTAAACAACTGTTCTTTGTTTTTACGAAAGCTGCGCTGGTAATCCAGGCCAACATCATACCCGTGCCACTCATAGGCATTTCTACTAAACCGGTCATAAGCCAAACCGGTAACACCCGCGTAATTGGTATTAATTACCTCCTGCGAAAGGTTGCCGGTGCTGTTGCTTACGTTAAAACTAAAGTTACCGGTAATTAAGTTAAGCGAATCGAGCTCATAACTCAGGTTACCATCTAAATAATTAAACCGCCCCTGGTTGCTGTTAAAGCCCCTTTGGTTTAACCGGATTTTCTGGATATAATCATCGCGGAAAAGATTGTTCTGGGTAGTCGGCGACTCATTGTAATTATTGCCGTAATAGCCCGAAAAGCCAAATTTACCCATTTTAGCCGTGAGATAGCCGCCAAAATTATAACCTACCGGCGTACGGGCACCCAGGTTTACTGAGCCATTGTAGCCACCTAGATTTTTCTTTACTGTAATAATATTAATAATACCGCCTACGCCTTCGGCCTCGTATTTGGCCGGCGGGTTGGTTATTACTTCAATATTTTTAATGGTATTGGCCGGCATGCTTTTTAAAACTTCTTTGGGATCGCGCACAAACAACGACGAAGTTTTGCCGTTTACCAGCACCCGGTAGCTGCCGCTGCCCTTTAACTGAATATTATCTTCAGCATCTACGGTTACCAGGGGCACTTTGCGCAGCATATCCAGCGCGGTCATGGTTTTGCTTTCGGGGTCGGCTTCTACATCGTAAGTAATTTTATCAATGTCCTGCTTTATCAGCATTTTTTGCGCCGTTACCTCCACTTCTTTTAGCTGGCTAGCCGTGGGGCTTAACAGAATACGCCCCAGATTTACCACCGGATTACCGGCGGGGAACTCGGTCACTTTTACTACGCGGCTTTTAAAACCCACGTAATTAATAACCACCTCGTAAGGCTTGGGTTGTAAACCAGTTACCTCAAAAGTGCCGTTATCCTGGGTGTAAGTACTTTTAATGGCTTCTTTCTTGCCGGCCTCACGCACCCCAATGGTTACGTAGCCCAAAGGGGCCGTTTTAGCTGAGTCGATAACCGTACCTTTGATAACACCATTACCGGCGGGTACCTGCGCCTTTGCGTTAAACAAAACAGTACAGCAAAAGAGGATTAAAAGTAGCGCATTCTTCATGAATAATTGGTTTATAGATATTACAGGGTTACAGGTAAAATTTAATAAGCACGGCAAACTAGCAAAAGCGCCAAAACAAAATTTGCAAAAGGGGCGAAATGACAAAAAAACAGCTTAAAACAACTGATTATTTGTGTGAAGCTTTATTAAAAGGGCATAAAGCTCTTTAAAAGTGCATATAGACAGATCTAAATTAAAGTAAATTTTATAAAGAATAAATTAAATATTAAGTTAATATTTAGGCTCCTGCCATTATCACTTATTTTTACTTTAAAGGTCTTAAATAAGCATGATGCACTATCTCTATTTTTCCATAAATATTTCTTAAAAATTTCTGGCTCTTATTCTTATTTCAGCCGCCAGACTTGGTATAACCAGTTATAGACTTGCCTCCTTAGAAGCATGGGGACGTGAGTAGTTGCCCGAGAAACGGTAGAGGGCCGGGATAAACAGGCAAAAAGATAAAACAACTGAGCAAAAAGCAAGATTTAATCTTGTGCCGGCAAGGGCGGAATAATTTAGGCCGTAACAGCTATAGCCTGCACCAATAAGGATGTTACTTTAACCAGCGTACCGTTTATTTCTTGATCAGGCTCCGCTATTTCTTGCACTTGGGTTACCTTAAAATCATTCTGCTCCAGCAAACGGGTTAGCTGCGCAGCGTTGTAAAGGATAAAGCCATACTGGGTAAACGGATACGTTTCCATAACGGCCCGGGGCCGGATAGCCAGGGATAATTTACCCGCAGGTTTTAACACCCGTCGGATTTCGGTTAGCTCGCGACTAGGATTATCCCAAAAATAAAGCGTATTTACCGTAAATACCTGGTCGAAGGTAGCGGCCGCAAAAGGTAGCTGGTGAGCGGCCGCCCATAAAAATTGCGCCTGCCCTTTTACTATATAATCTTTATTTATCGCGTTGGCTTCGGCTACCATAATTTCCGAAAAATCGCAGCCAACGTAGGTTACGGCGGGAGCCGCTAAAAAAATATCTTTTACAAAATACCCGTTGCCCATGCCAATCTCCAGGATGTGCTCGCCTGCTTGTAGCTGTAATTGGTTAATGGTCAATTTATTTATACCGGCGTTGGTAATGTTCATTTTGTCTCCTAACTGTTTACCTGCTATGCCAGAGGGTTGCTTAAGCTGTTGGGCCAGACTCTGCAATGAATTTTGTGCCATATAGATATAGTATTTTTAAAGTGAGACTTGCACTATGCCGTCCAAAGTTTTAGTGTTAGTATACTTGCTTCAAGTACTGTAGTATCATCTGGCTATCGCATGATATCGGTATCGATGGGGATATAACCTAAATGACGGCTTAAGGAGAGTATCTGGCCTTTGTGGTGAAACTCGTGGGTAACAACGTGCGTGAATAATTTAACCGGGCTAGCCATAACCAGTTGGTTATTTATACGCACCGGCAACGCTGTTTTGTAATCGGGGGCAAAAGCTTCTAAATATTGGCTAACCAAGGCATCAATATTTTGGAAATAGGCTTGAGCTTCTGCTATATTCTTAATGGCCGCATACGGTATAATATTGATGTTTCTTTGCAGCGCCTGTTGCCCCAGCCAAAATTCGTAGGTATTACCAATATGCACGAGTAAATTCCGGATACTTCCCCGCCCAAAACTGCTGTTTTCGGCCAGAAAGTACTTTTCGGCAATTTGGCTGGTATAAGAAAATAAAACTTCCCGCGATGCTTTAACCAAATTATACTGTATTTCGAGCAGGTTCTTCATGGCTGTTTACCTGTTTCAGGAGTTTATAGCAAATTAAATAAACCGCCTTGGCAATATTAAAGGCAATATTGCCTCTGCCGCTATATTTTTTGTTGCTTTTTCAGGCAATAACTGAGGTAATCCACCAAGTATTGCCGCAAGGATCTTGCACCCCGCTGCTGCGGCCGTAGCTTTGGTTAGCGGGTTCCATTACCGATACGGCGCCATTGGCTAATGCTTTATGGTAAATTTCGTCGGCATCAGACACGTACACGTAAAGTCCGGCTGTTTGCGGCGCCCAGGCCTCAGTACTGTCGGCAAACATAATGGTACTGCCATCTATGTTAACTTCGGCATGTCGCACGGCCCCGGCTTCGTCGGTTTGGTAGTAGAGTTGCCGCGCATTAAACACCTGCTGCACAAAAGTCATAAACTTGGCTGCGCCCGGCAAAATAAGGTAAGGCATTACGGTTTGGTGGTTTGGTGAAATTTCCACAGTATAGTTTTAAAGTTTTATCTATAAAGTAAATTTAATAAACATCCAACAGGCAATCGGTTTTAGACTGATGCAGGTAAAAAGGTTGGTTACCTACTGAAACCATAAAATGGCTGGGGACGGTGTTGTAATGTAACTTAGGCTCTGACGCAAGGCGAAAAACTGACGCTGTAATTACAATGCGGCGGTATTCTTTATTTCTTCGGCTTACGTTTAATTACCTTAATGCCTTCCGCGTATTTGGCATCTTTGTATCGTTCTACAGCTTCTTTGCCATATAAAACTTCAGACGTAAATTCTCCGGATCTCAACTTAAACTGGCTTACATCTTCGGTTTCCACCACCTGGCCATCAATATCATAAAAACGGATTCTTTTGGGTTGGCCGGTATACCGGATTGGCTCGTGCGGCATATATTCTTCGCCGTACAGGTGTACCTCTAAATAATCATCGGCTTTGGTGGGTGTGGCAGGGTCGTCGTAAACCTGGTATGCTACTTTCATTACCTGGTTTGGTTTAATTTCCGGCAACACGTTGTGTTCGTAATATTTACCTTTGTAATACAGCCGGGCTTTATTCCGGAAATACAGCGACACCGGGTGGTTTTTATCTTTCACGGTAATTTGCATCGTCAGTCGTTCCATGCTTTCTGTTGCCGACCGCTCCGATTTCATGGTTATCTCATCGGGTTTGAATAAAGATAAAACTTCTATTTTGGTCTGATGGCCATCTACAAAAGCTGTTATTTTATCGGAAGTAAAACGGCCGCCTGGTTTCTGCTCCAGCCGGGTGCGGGTAACTACTTTTTCCTGAGCAATTACCTGGCTTACCGTTAGCAGCAGAAAGGCTAGAAACAGGCTCAGCTTATTATTTTTGGTCATTATCTTTTTCATAGAAAAGCCCGGATTTATTTTGTGCTGGTTTAATCTGGTTTAGGTGTAAAAGAAAATATTAACCTGGTTCTAAGCCGGTCTAAGATAAGATAATTTCTTTAAAATTTTCACCACTTGTCTTCTCTCCGTAAATTTGTTTCACACCTGCTTTTCTTCCTTGAACCCAGCTATCCGCAAAATTATTCATATTGATATGGACGCTTTTTACGCGTCGGTGGAGCAGCGCGACAACCCCGATCTGCGGGGCAAACCGGTGGCCGTGGGTGGCTCGCGGGCTCGGGGCGTAGTAGCGGCGGCTAGTTACGAAGCACGTAAATTTGGGGTGTTTTCGGCCATGGCTTCTAAAATTGCCCTGCAAAAATGTCCGCAGTTAATATTTGTAAAGCCCCGCTTCGAGGTGTACAGCGCCGTATCGCGGCAAATCCGGGAAATATTTTACCAGTACACCGATTTGGTAGAACCACTTTCGTTGGATGAAGCTTACCTGGATGTAACCGAAAATAAAATCGGGATGCCTTCGGCGAGTATTATTGCCCATGAAATTAAAGCCCGCATTTTTACCGAAACCAACCTGACCGCTTCGGCGGGCGTGTCGTTCAATAAATTCCTGGCCAAGATTGCCTCCGACCTGAACAAACCCAACGGCTTTACCTTAATTACGCCCGACAAAGCCGAAGATCTGGTCGCGACTTTAGCCATCGAGAAATTTCATGGCATTGGCAAAGTTACGGCCGCTAAAATGCAGCGCCTGGGAATTTATACCGGCGCCGATTTGCGGGACCGCCCTGAGAATGAGTTGGTGCGGCACTTTGGGAAAGTAGGTCGTTATTATTACCATATTGCCCGCGCCCAGGACGAGCGCGCGGTACAGCCCCACCGGCTACGCAAATCGATTGGCGCTGAGCGTACTTTTGAAACGGATTTAACCGCTGAAACAGACATGTTGGAACGACTGCAGTTCCTGGCTCAGGAAGTAGCCCATGATTTAAACCGCCTGCAAACTACTGCCAAGACCGTTACGCTTAAGCTTAAATATTTCGATTTTGTGCAGCAAACCCGGAGTAAAACTTTGGCCGGCCACCTCCAAACTGCCGATGCTATTTTTACAGTAGCCCGCGATTTATTACGTACCCCACAATTGCCGCAGTACCCCGTGCGACTCCTGGGCATATCGGTTTCTAACCTGCTTTACGCCCACGATTTGCCTACCGTTTACCAGCTTACTTTAGATTTTTAAAAGTCTGAGTGATAATTGGTAAACTGTTGCTTTTCGGTAAACAAGTAATATTTTGTATTAAATATAATTTTACTCCTTTCGGGCACCTTACCTAAACTTGGGAAGGAGTTGTGGCCAAACCGGAATGTTGCAAAACGGCTGAGTTGAGAAGGTTTGGTGGTGTAACCCTCTCCTTCCCCCTCCAACGGGGAACGTTCAATGCTATGAAATATGCTTGGTTGAAGGTAAAATGCAAAATAGCGATAATTACTGGCAAATATAGCAGTCAGTGGAGTGAAGACCTTCTGGAAGATTCTCTTCTGGAAGATTCTCTTCTTGGATTCCGGTGCGTAGCATTGCGAGGTACGAGCAAAGGAAGATTAGACCGTCTGAACCTACCGACGAGGCCACGCGGCCGGGAGCTTACTTTTGCTAGTACCAACCGTTAGCACCACCACATTGCAAGATGCAATCTTGCAAAAGTTCATCGGCCTAAACACTTTACCCCTGCCCTATTAAAAAATTCTCAGCCCAAACCAAATCTTCAGGAGTCGTAATTTTAATATTCTCGTAACTACCTTCTACCAAATTTATTTTCTGGCCAAAACGCTCTACCACCGAGGCATCGTCGGTAAAAGTAGGTTCTTCGGGTAATTCGTAAGCGCGGCGCAGCAGGGGCAAACGGAAACACTGAGGCGTTTGGATAAGGCGATATTGACTGCGATCCAGGGCTTTGCTTTTGGTTTTAAACACCTGCCGGATAGATTCTTTTAAAGGTACAGCCACCACCGCATTGCCTTTTTGAGCAGCCATAGTAAAAGCTACCCCAATTACTGCCACGGGCACAAAAGGCCGCACCCCATCGTGTACGGCTACTACCCCGTCGGGGTCCTTAATAGCAGCTAAACCATTTTTTACTGAGCCAAAACGCGTAGTACCACCGGCAACCAGGATGTGCTTAATTTCAAAAACATGAGTAAAACAAAGCGCCTCCCACATTTTTATTTGCGCCTGGGGCAACACCACAATTAGTTGTATAGCCGGGTTGTAGGCATAAAACCGCCGAATGGTATGCATGAGTATAGGCTGCCCACCTATAGCCATAAATTGCTTGGGTACCTGGCTCTGCATGCGGGTACCGGAGCCACCCGCCACAATTATTGCCGACTCGGGAAGTGCTGCTGCCATAACGCAAAATAAAGAAATAAAAAACCCGACCCGCTATTACGCCGGCCGGGTGCTTTTAAATATTTAGGAGTAATTACAAAATCAGCATAACATCGCCGTAACTAAAGAAATTATATTTTTCTTTTACAGCTATTTTATACGCATTCATAATTAAATCGTATCCGCCAAACGCACAAGTCATCATGAGCAAAGTAGACTCTGGCATGTGAAAGTTGGTGATTAATGAGTTTGGTATTTTAAAGTCGTGGGGCGGGAAAATGAATTTATCGGTCCAGCCTTCGGTTGGTTTAAGCCGGGCATTGGCCGATACCGACGACTCCAGGCCCCGCATAGTAGTTGTACCAACCGCACAAACTTTCTTTTTATTATCCAGGGCGCGGTTTACCATGGTAGCCGTGTCTTCGGGCACAATAAAGTGTTCCGAATCCATTTTGTGTTTTGTAAGGTCTTCTACGTCTACCGGCCGGAAAGTACCTAAACCCACGTGCAAGGTAAGCGGTACCACATCTACCCCATTCAGCTCCAGCCGTTTTAATATTTCGCGGGTAAAGTGTAAACCGGCCGTAGGGGCTGCTACAGCACCCACGTTCTTGGCATAAACGGTTTGGTAGCGTTCCCGATCTTCTGGTTCGGCAGGGCGTTTCAGGTACTTAGGCAAGGGCGTTTCACCCAGGTCGTTAATGGTTTTGTAAAAATCATCGTCGGAGCCATCAAATAAAAATTTAATGGTACGGCCGCGAGAGGTAGTATTATCAATCACTTCAGCTACTAAATCGCTGTCGCCAAAGTATAATTTATTACCTACCCGTATTTTACGGGCCGGGTCTACCAGCACATCCCACAAATGATTTTCTTTGTTTAACTCGCGTAGCAAAAATACTTCTATTTTAGCGCCGGTTTTTTCTTTGTTGCCGTACAGGCGCGCCGGAAATACCTTGGTATCGTTAATTACCATTACATCGCCGTCGTCGAAATATTCGAGAATGTCTTTAAAAACTTTATGTTCAATTTTGCCGGTATTCCGATGCACAACCATCATGCGCGCTTCGTCGCGGTTTTTGGCAGGGTGCGTGGCCATTAAACTGGCCGGCATGTCAAATCTAAATTCGGAGAGTTTCATATTTAAATATTACGGTATTTAATGTGGGTGATAAGGTTAAGAACAGCTTGGATTTGTTTTATAATAGTAAGCGCAGCAAAAAGATTTTCTTTAGGGTGCCATATATAGCTGTTCCAAAATTGAGGCGCAAATTTAGTTATTTTGTTAAAATTATGTTTAAATTTATCTGAATTACTTAAAAATAAATTTGTGATCTACCTGCGGCTCATTTTTGAAAGTGCTCAATTTGCCTGGCAAGCGCTTAAATCTAACTTGCTGCGTACTATTTTATCGCTACTGGGAGTTACCATTGGTATTTTTGCCATTATTACCGTTTTTACCATTGTCGACTCCTTAGAACGCAATATTCGGAATAGCGTTAACTTCTTAGGTAATAACGTAATTTATATCCAAAAATTTCCGTGGGCGTTTGGCGGCGAGTACCCGTGGTGGAAATATTTTAAACGCCCCAGCACCAACTTGCATGAGTTCCGGCAATTAGACCGTTTGCTGGAAAACGATGAAGGTGTGGCTATTTTCTGGTCGCGCAATGGCAATACGCTTAAATACCGCAACAACAGCATGTCGGAAATTAATTTACAGGGCGTATCGTACCAGTTTAATAAAGTATCGGATGTGCCGGTAGAGCAAGGCCGTTATTTTACCACGCAAGATGTAGATGCCGGCCGCAACGTAATTATTGTTGGCTACCAGATAGCCGAAAACCTTTTCCCGAACCAAGACCCTTTAGGTGAAACAATTAAAATTAAAGGTTTAAAATTTACCATTATTGGCGTTATGGAAAAGCAGGGCGACAGCTTTTTGGGTATGCCTACCAACGATAAAAATGCTTTTATGCCTTACGGGGCTTTTAACAAGCTTTATTCTATCGGGCAGCAGGGCCGCGAACCCACCATTGCCATAAAGGGCCGCGAAACCGACATAGGGCTGCAGGAACTGGAATACGAAATAAAAGGGGTAATGCGCAACATACGGGGCCTTAAACCCCGCGACGAAGATAATTTTGCCCTTAACCGGCCAGAGTTAGTAGCCGACCAAATTTCTAGTTTGTTTAAGGTAATTGGGGTAGCTGGCTGGGTAATTGGTGGTTTCTCTATTTTGGTAGGCGGTTTTGGCATAGCCAATATTATGTTTGTATCGGTAAAAGAGCGCACCAATATTATTGGTATTCAAAAGTCGCTGGGCGCGAAAAATTACTTTGTCTTATTTCAGTTTTTATTCGAGTCGGTGTTATTGAGTTTACTGGGCGGCGGTATTGGTATTTTGCTCGTGTACCTGATTACGCTTATTCCGCAAGATGCCCTGGACCTGCTCCTGTCGGTGGGCAATATTTCACTGGGGTTAGGCGTATCGGTGGTAATTGGGGTGGTTTCGGGTATTATACCGGCGGTGCTGGCCTCTAACCTCGATCCGGTAATTGCCATTCGGTCTAAGTAATCGTTTTACTTCCTGCTTATTTTGGTTTTTTTGTTAGAAAGAGACTAGTAATGGCCTTACCTCAGCAGTTACAGACCTAAACTAGCACCTAATTACCTGGTAAAATAAAAAACTAAAACAAACATCTGCCCACTATAGAAATTTAGTCTGGCGTGCCTGCTAAGTATGCCTGAGATAAGAGAATATTGACTAAAGCCCAATGCACTAGGGAAGTTGACATAAACGTGCCTATTAGCTTATATTATCAAACCTAAATCAGGCTAACAACCTGGCCTACAACAACAAAAATTTATTTTTAGATTATTTACTCTTTTAAGCCTCTCTGTTGTTTTAAATATAAAAAATAACTCCTTTTTCTGTCCGTTACAAATGCAACTCTTTTTTGTGTAAATAGTAGACCTTAAGATGATTTTTTGCGTGCGCTACAAAAAAATAACAACATAGAAAAGGCCCGCAGAAACAAGACCAAGGTTAATTTTAAAATATTATTCACACACTCACCCGGAAAGAAATTCCATTTAAATATATAACTACGCCGGCAGTAAAAGAGGCCCTGACCGGCACTTTGCATACATTATGACTAAACTTAGAAAAACCAGTAAAACCAAGCTGCAAGAAGAAAACGCGAACGTTGGCAGCGGTAAAACCATTATTCAGCCCGAAGTTAATGACAACAAGGCTAAATCTATTAAGAAAGCCCGCCAGATGGCGCGCGAAGAAAATATACAGGTATCGGAAGAAGACAGCAAGATTAGGCAAGCCTTTGTTGACAAGGACTGGAACGAAATAAAAATTGCCGACTCTTGGCAAATATTTAAAGTAATGGCCGAGTTTGTAGAAGGTTTTGAGAAACTTTCGCGCATTGGCCCCTGTGTTTCTATCTTTGGCTCGGCCCGGACCAAGTCTGATAATAAATATTATATTATGGCCGAAGAAATAGCGGCCAAATTGGTACGCCACGGTTACGGGGTAATTACCGGCGGTGGTCCGGGTATTATGGAAGCCGGTAACAAGGGCGCGCACTCCGAAGGCGGTAAGTCGGTTGGTTTAAACATTGAACTGCCGTTTGAACAGTTTAATAATATTTACATCGATTCGGATAAGCTGATTAACTTCGATTACTTTTTTGTGCGCAAAGTAATGTTTATTAAATACGCCCAGGGCTTTGTGGTTATGCCGGGCGGCTTTGGCACCCTCGACGAATTATTTGAAGCGATTACCTTAATTCAAACGCGTAAGATTGGCCGGTTCCCGATTATTCTGGTGGGCCGGGCTTATTGGCAAGGGCTAATGGACTGGATTGAAAAGATTATGCTTACCGAAGAAAGCAACATTAGTCCCGAAGATTTGCACCTGGTAAATATTGTAGATACCCCAACCGAAGCCGTAAAAGTTATCGACGATTTCTACAGCAAATACCTGTTATCGCCAAACTTTTAATGAGTGGTTAGTGATTTTAATGAGTAGTTAGTTGTTAGGAGCTAGTTCTGATTTTAAAGTCAAAAATCAGGCAATTACGCTAATAAACATCTAAAGAAGAAAGGCGGTTATTCTAGTGAGTAACCGCCTTTTTTGCCTAAAGCTAAGTAAAAAACAAATTGCTAATGCAGGTATATTGGGCAACAGTTTGCGAAAATGAGAAATATCATTCAATTATAAACCATTAACCAAACCTTTGTATTCCTATCAACAATTAACAATCAGTATTTAACCATAAATCTGGTTAAGTAAGCCCGCCAGCCGGATGCCGCCTTGTAACAGAAGTTTTTGTACCGTATCAAAATTCTCGTAGCTATAGCGGTAGCCCAATTTACCATCTTCGGGTACTTTATAAACCTGCGGACGGTACACCATCATGCCCATTGCCCAGGCCCTTACATTTTCGGCTTGCCAGGCTTTTATTTGGTCTTTTGTAGGTTCGCCCACAAAACCAGCCAGTTCAGAGTAACTTAATGCTTTGCCGTCGATCATGTCGCTGTCCCAAACCCGGTGCAGATTAGATGATTGGCCAAACCACTGTACTTTTACAGCATTACCGCCCGTATCGTCTTTACCGCCCACGTGCAATGGTTGGTGCAAATCGCCTATTAAATGAATTAAATATTTAAGGTTTTCCTGCTGCTGCTCACGAGGTAAGTTCTTGGTTTTTAAAGTGGCAATAAGCTCTTCAAGTTTCATTACCAAATCGCCTTTGGTGTTTTTCTGGGTTTGCTCGTACGTTGTGCCATCGGGTATGGTTACCCAGTGCCAATCGTGGGTGTGGTTATACGCCGCATCCGATTTAATGTCGTCCATCCAGTTAGAGACTTCGGCCAGCGAATTATTCTCTAACAGGGCCAACACTTGTTTGCGGGCTTTTTTTGTGAGGTGCTGCTCGGCTACCAGGCCCACCACCCGATGGCCGGTTTGCCCCCAAGCCAGCGCCTGACCAATAAACAAAGGCAATATTAAACAAAGGCAAAATATTCTTTTCATTACAATTGGGGTAAATATAGTTCCGCAGAAAGTTGCGGCTACTTTAAAGATTATACAAAGATAAAACGAAAGTTTTTGGTTTTATCTACGCCAAGGTAAAGAGAAGCTATAAAATTTACCGGTTCCGCATTAACTGGTAATTATCTGTTAAACACAATTTTATTGCACCAGCAATCGCTGGGTTATTTTGTACCCTTCTTTCGATTCCAGTACAACCACGTACATGCCGGGCGCTATACCGCTTAAGCTGAAATTATATCTAATGGCTAAAGCAGTAGCCATTTGCATAGGTTTAAGCACTTTTACCAAACGGCCTGAAATATCTGTCAGGTAAATGATAAAAGTTTCTTTTTGCCGAAAACGCACATCCAGGTTTACCGCGCCAGCCGCAGGGTTAGGGAATAAATTTACATACCGCACCAGCTTCAAATCCGCTGGTCCATCGACTGCTAGTTGAGGAGATGGCGAGTCAGCTTTAGCGAGTTTTGTATTCTTCTGAATTGGGCCTACGTTTATCCGGCTGATGTTTTTCCTGTCTCTACTCGGCAAAATAGCCGAACCTTCTGGTTTAGGCAGTACTTTTTTGTAAACCGTACTTAATTCTTCTCTTTGAGAATCAGGCAAAGCCGCTAAAAACGTTTCCGACAACTGAAACCAGAATAATGCCTGGTCGTGGGCAGCATTATTTGCTTTTACCAGCACTGGCACCAGCGAATTTATTATTTCATTAAAATACTCCGGTTCTATTTTGTGTATATCTTCATTACCCAACATATATTTTACCCGCTGCAAACCCGCTGTATCGGATACAAACAAAGGGTACGGTAAGGCCGGTTCTTTAACCAGATACCTGGGCTTTGCCAATACCTGATATTTGGTTATGCTGTGCGCTTTTGTTTCTTTAATAATGCCTTTATCATTAGTTATTATTCCCGGCGGAGTAACAACAGTAAGCGAATGAATATTATTTATTACTTCAATTTTTAATTTATTAGGCTTACGGCCAGTAAGATGTTCTATCCCGAGCGGGGCCTCCATCTCGTAATGAATTCCGTTCTCATCCAGTAAAAAACCTAATTTTTTAGCGGTTTCGGTATTTATAGCTACCACTGATAGCGGCTCACTAAATAGTTCTTTTGTATTTGGGTTTAGTAAAGTAAGGTTTGTTTTTGCGGTAGTACCGGTTTTTACAGCATACACCAATTGTATTAAAGGCAATGCCGCCACTGGTGTATTTTTTAAATATTCGCGCGCCGCTACTTTGGCTTGTTCTCTGTCCACATCTTTATTTTCTGCGGGTACACTGTTAGCCTGCTGCGAACTTGTTGTTTTTAGTACCGGTCTATCCACTACACTAAGTATGCTGCCCGCTGTATTTTGAGCAAGCGGGTGCTTTTCTCTAACCCGCTCTGGCTTAACCGCTATTGCCCCGGGTTTTTCTATTAAGTAAGCCGTGTTGCGGTTAATTTTACTAAGGTTATATAAACTACTGCTAGCCAACCCGTTCCATAGAGTAAAAAACAAGGCCACCATGGTTAACGCATAAGAAGCAACCACTACTTTCTGAAAAGTAATATTATGAGCAGTATTTTTTACCCTTCCGGAGTTAAATAAACTTACCGGTTGCTGAACTAAAGTTTTTACCTCTTCTGCGGAAAGCACCAACGGCCGAGTACGGGCTACCTCAAAATAATGGTTTAATGTTTTTAAATCTTTTTTCATGCTGAATAATCTTTATCTGTAAAGCCCGGCCGACAGATTACCCGGCGGCTCCGGCGTAATACTTGTTTTGAGTTCTTTTGGAAAGAAATAATGGGTTTCAGGATCGTGCAACAACCGCCCTAAAGCTTTGCGCCCCCGTACTAACCGCAGTTTTACTGCCGATAAGCTTACTTGCTGTATTTCCTGAATTTCTTTTAGCGAGAAACCAACTATCTCAAATAAGATTATGGCTTCTTTTTGCCCCTCGGGCAATTGGTCTAAAGCCCGATATAGGATTTCAATATCGGCCGTCGCTTCGGCACTTAGCTTTTCATCTTTTATTTGGTAGCTTTCCTTTTCTTTAAACAAGCCCCACAACTTACCGCGGCGGTGTTTCTTTTTTATTAGCCGGGTGGCAATACCAAACAAATAATACAAAAAAGCATCTGGTTGCCGTAAGGTGTGCAGGTTTTCGTAAGCGGTTAAAATAGTTTCGCTCATTAAATCTTTGGCGTCAGCATCGTTTCCTAGCCGAGCCTGGCAAAAACGGGTAAAGCGATCGTGTACGGGCTCGTACAACCGTAAAAATGCTTCTTGTTTAACTATTTCCGGCGCTTTTCCCGACATATTATTACAGCTAGTAGGTAACCATGCTGGTAAGTGGCACCGGCAGCCTAAAAAGTTACCTCATTTTCTTAAATTTGCTGCTTTAATTTTAAAGCTTCGCCAGAACTTGATACTTTTGTCATTTACTTATGGGTAAAAGCCTTACAAGTTTATCTAAATCACTCTATTTGTAACTTTTATCGGTTGCATTTAAATATTCTGCTGCTATGGGATTTCCTGCTTCTGAAGGTTCTGTTCTGGGTAAACTCATGGACACAATGCCTCAAACCGGCCATGTAACCTGGATTGGGATTCGGCCGGAACGCCGGGCTGCCTTACTGGCCGTGCCCCAGGTAGAAGCCCTAACTGACCAGCACCTGGCCGGCGACCATTACCAGGGCAAACCCGGTAGTAAACGGCAGGTAACGCTTATTCAGGCCGAGCATTTGGCTGCTGTAGCTGCTATTATGGGCCTAGCCGCCCTCGACCCGGGTTTAATCCGGCGCAATTTGGTAGTGGCGGGTCTTAATTTGTTAGCCTTAAAAGACCGACAATTTTGGGTAGGCAATGTGTTGCTGGCTTATACCGGCTTATGCCACCCTTGTTCGCGCATGGAAGAGAATTTAGGTCCTGGAGGTTACAATGCTATGCGGGGCCACGGCGGCATTACGACCCGCATACTGCAAGGTGGTTTTATAAAAATAGGTGCACCCGTACAATTGGCTTAAACTTTAGATTTGTTTTGTAATTATACTTTGCTATGGCCATTGTACCGGGTAGTTTCCGGCTCTGCAAAAATCAGATTAATTCTAAAATATTTAAAGCCTGAAAGCAGGGAGCTACTTTGGGTTTATTTACCTGTAAATCAACTGGCTGATTACGGACCAATTACCAAATACCAGTATTCAATATTTATTATAGATTTAAACCCGTATACTATCGTTTAGCCGAAAAGAGTTAGTATTAGGGGAAAAGAGATTTTTACAAATTAAAAAGAGTAATGCATGGGGCTTTTTAATTTTTTGCAACACGATTTAGCTATTGATTTAGGTACTGCCAATATTCTTATTATCTACAACGGCGAAGTGGTTGTAGACGAGCCAGCTATTATTGCTTTTGATCGCACCACCAGTAAAGTAGTAGCCGTTGGGCATAAAGCCATGAGAATGGAAGGCAAAACGCACGAGAATATCCGGACAGTACGCCCCTTAACCGATGGCGTTATAGCCGATTTTAATGCTGCCGAACACATGATCCGGGGCATGATAAAAATGGTAAACTTGGGTAATCGTTGGTTTGCACCTTCGTTACGGATGGTTATCTGTATTCCGGCCGGCATTACCGAAGTAGAAAAACGGGCTATCCGCGACTCGGCCGAAATGGCGGGCGCCAAAGAAGTATACCTGATTCATGAACCCATAGCCGCTGCCATTGGTATTGGTATAGACGTAGAAGAACCTACCGGTAACATGGTTATTGATATTGGGGGTGGCACCTCCGAGATTGCCGTAATTGCCTTAAGTGGTATTGTTTGCGACCAGTCTATCCATATTGCCGGCCAAACCTTCGATTCGGAAATAATGCAGTTTATGCGCCAGCAGCACAATTTAATGATTGGGCTACGTACAGCCGAAATGATTAAAATTGAAGTGGGATCGGCATTAACCGAATTACAAGATCCGCCGCCCGATGTTGCCGTACTGGGCCGGGATTTAATGTCGGGTATTCCAAAAGAAATAAAAATATCGTATACCGAAATTGCCGAGTGCCTGGACAAATCTATTGCAAAAATTGAGGAAGCCGTTATGAAAGCCTTAGAAATTACTCCACCCGAGTTATCGTCGGATATTTACCAGAATGGCATGTACCTGACTGGTGGCGGAGCGTTGTTGCGAGGCCTGGATAAACGGATTTCGGCCAGAACCAAGTTACCGGTACACATTGCCGAAGACCCGCTACGGGCTGTAGCGCGGGGCACCGGCATTGCCCTGCAAAACGTTAATAGATTTAGTTTTTTAATGCGTTAGATTTTGGTCTTGCTATTTAGCCATTTGGCAATAAAATTTAACCTAAGGCTTGAGCAACCAAAATAATATTTATTAGCAATTTCCTTTAACAAAAAAGCATCGGGCAGATAAAATATCAGCCCGATGCTTTTTGCTTTTACTCAGGATTTAATTGAGCCGAAAGTTTTTTAAGTTTTTCGGGATTAACGTACGGGTGCTCAGCAGCAAGGCATTTACACTTATCAGAATTACCACTACAATAGCTATTTGCAGGTAGCTTAGCAGGTTTACGCCGTTGGTAAGGTGCCTGGAGCCGTTTAGCAAATCTTTACCTACACTGGTCTGAATCTGGCTTAGCTGTACCAAATCCTGGTGAATCTCCTTAAATATCGGCGATAAGCCCTTCTCATAAGCATCTGCCGATAATTCTCCGGTAGTGGCTAAATATTGGCCCTCTAGTTTGTTATACTCCTGCACCCGCTTTTTAAAATGCTGTAAGCTGGTACTTTCTTCATCAACCAGGTAAGATGCCTCGTAAGCCTGCACAATAGAATCTATTTGGGCATTGTGCTGGGTCAATTGCTGTTTAACTGCAACAACTGGCTGCTGCGCTGGGTTAGCTAAAAACTTCTCCAGCAAAAGCCGTTTTTTGTACATAATATCATTGGCATGAAACAGTTCTGCCGCAGGTATTAGCCGGTCTTTATAGATAGAAGAAACCGACTCATTTATATCGGCAAAAAACTTTTTCTCTAATAAATTACAACCAATTATAGTTATTACCACCACCATAAACATGGAAGCAGTTTTATATTTTTGCTGAATGCCATATATCCACTTCATAAAAATCTAGCTTAAGAAATAAATATTAATTTAATCATTTTTTTCCAGAAAACCGCTTTTTAGGGAATATAAATAGCTTAGCCACTTCTTGCTATAAAATATATTTATTCTGTTTCTGCAATACAGCCTACTCCCTGCCGCTTTCTTTAAAACTATCTCGCTCCTCCCCTAAACATTGTTACTGTATCAAACCTTTACCAGGATACTTTCATTTATGGCTATTCAGAAAACCTGGTCGCTATTTAATCCAAGACAAACGTGCGTAACTTACTTGCACCAGACCAACTTTCATGGCTAACTCCTGAATAAATAACTGCCAATCCAAACTGCCTTACCTTATTTATCCTGCTATAATCTTGTTCATAACTCTTAGTTATAATAATTTAACGATTTATTATAACAAATAACTTCCTCTTATTTACCCCTCATTCCCCATTTATGAATTTTTAAATTGTATTACCTTATCAAGTCAATACATTTAAATATATTTAGCAAAACCATACTTTTACTTAGATATTTTTAATACTCCGGAAAAATATTGATAAATATCTAGTAAACCGTATTTTAAAAAACATCTGCTCTAACAGACAATATTTAAATTAGCTATATTTTAAATAAAATGTATTTATTTTAAATATTATTCAAATAACCACTTGTTTACTTGACTAATATATAACCATTAGCGTACATTTGTTACGAAAATTAATGTTACAATAATGAAAAGAGGTTTTTACTCCGCGCTACTGATGATGGTATTATCAGTAAGTGCATTTGCCAACAACCGCTCTGACGAAGGAAAAGAATCAAAAGGAAATTCTCCGGTTAAAACTAAGTTTAGTAATCAATTTGATGGTGCTGAAAATGTTGTTTGGACATCATCATCGCGCTTTAATAAAGCTACTTTCACCAAAAATGGTATTGTAATGACGGCTTTCTATAACCGCCATAACGATCACGTAGCTACTACGCAATTAGTAGAAATTACATCACTGTCGCCGGAAGCTATCAAAAAGTTAATTAAATATTACCCGGGTTACCAAATGGGCGATATTATTAAATATAAAGGTGCCGATGAGGTTTACTTTGTGAACCTAAAAAATGAAAAAGAAAACTTCCTGGTGCAGATTACCGCTGATGCTAGTGTAAGTTACTTTAAAAGCGTAGAATAATATTTTAAAATAAACTTTCCTGTTTAAATTAACCTTACTGGCCTGATGGCGGGTAAGGTTTTTTTATTCCAACCCCAATATTTTTTAGCCAGTTCCGCTGCTTACCTAAAGCGTTAAGGCTTACTTAGCATCACCCCTCTTTTATAAACCAGACCAGCTTGTTTCCTTTTGTTACGGCTATATTTATGCTTAGCTGCTCTTGCTTAACCCATATTTAATTTACTTACCGGTAAGCATCTGCCAATATTTCTCCTGCATCTGGTTTAGTAAAGTAAGCTTATCTAATATCTATTCTGGCTTTATTTTAGTCTGTATTTACAGCTATTCCTAAACGTTTTATAAACAATAACTTTACTTAAGGGTTTTTACCAGGCAGGTTTATTACAACTGGTAAATAGTATGGAAAACGGATTTGAGAATGTAGCGCGACGTAGCTTCTTAAAAAAGCTGGGCTATGGCGTAGCCTTGGCTGGCTTAGCTCCCGTAAGTGAAGCAACCGCTATGGACGAAGTAAAAAATACAACTATGGAAGAAAAAAAAATAGGTTGGGCGTTGGTAGGATTGGGCAAATTTGCTACTGAACAATTAATACCGGCTTTCCCGGTCTGTAAAAAATCTAAGCTAGTAGCTTTGGTAAGCGGCTCGCCGGAGAAAGCCAAAAAAATTGCAGCCGAAAACGGGGTAGATTCCAAAAATATTTACAATTACCAGAACTACGATACTTTAAAAGATAATCCGGAAGTAGATGTAATTTACATTGTACTGCCCAACAGCATGCACGCCGAATATACCATTAGGGGTGCCCAGGCCGGCAAACACATTATGAGCGAAAAGCCTATGGCCACCAGCATAGAAGATTGCCAGAAAATGATTGAGGCATGTAAAAAGGCAAACAAAAAATTAATGATAGCTTACCGGGCCCAGTACGAACCTTTTAATCTTAAGTCGATAGAGCTGATTAAAAATGGTAAAATTGGACAACTGCGCTTTATTACCTCCGACCACGGCCGCTTACTAAAACCCGAACAGCCCGAAGATAAATGGCGGGCAAATAAAAAGCTGGCCGGTGGCGGCTCTTTGATGGATATTGGTATTTATAGTTTACAAGCAGCCCGGTATTTAACCGGCGAAGAACCGACTGAGGTCTCGGCAATGATTTTTAGTGCGCCCAATGACCCGCGTTTTAAAGAAGTAGAAGAAACGGTAAGCTTTCAGCTAAAATTCCCAAGCGGTGTACTGGCCAACTGCAGTTCTAGTTATGGTTACGATGGCGTTAAGCGGTTTCAGGCTTTTGGATCTAAAGGCTCCTTAATTCTGGATCCGGCCACCGACTATTACGAACACAACCTGGAATTAAAACTGGAAGATGGCACGCAAAAAGTAAAAATTCAGGAAGGCAACCAGTTTGCCGCCGAAATTGATCACCTCTCCGAATGCATTCTGGAAAATAAAGCACCCAAAACACCGGGCGAAGAAGGCTTGCGGGATATTAAGTACCTGATGGCTATTTACGAAGCTGCTAAAAAGGGCAAACCAGTTAAACTTGTGTAAATACTCCCTAGTAAATAAGTGAAGTGAATTGAATTATAATTTAAAAGCCTGCCGACTTTATGCCGACAGGCTTTTATTGCTGATATATAGTTTAGTTAATTAGCTAAAGGGCACTTTTTGCAGCCAATATAATAGCTTACATCCCTTGTTCATCGGCACTGGGGCCATAACTACCCGGGATAGGAATATCTAATAAACGTAAATAAACGCCTAATTGCGCCCGGTGATGTATTATTTGGCTTAACGCATGTCTTACTACTTCGCCTTTGGTGATTTTCATGTATATCTGGTCGCCATTGCGTAAGGTCCAGGGCAACTCCAGTTGTTCCTCGGTCGCTTGCGCTAATTCGGCTTTACCCAGCGCCATCGATCTTTCAAATAAATTTAATAGTTCAGTGGTAGTATTAATATCTTCGGGCTGATAAGGTGCCGTAGCAAAATCAAGTTCAGCGGTGGTAAGCCCCATGGCAATCCAGGAAGGTAGTTCGGCAATATGCGTGGCCAGCATTTTTATGGTCATACTTTTTTTATGCGGTTGCCAATCGTATTTATCGTTGGGTACACGTTCCAGCATTTTACGGGTTGTCTGACCTTCCTGATCCAGTTCCTTTAAAAACATTTTTATTGCATCCATAGTCTTAGGTTTTATTTACACTGCAAAGTAATATTTCTTCACTGACAACCCTATGGCAACAATTTGAATAAATTAAAAATATTATTTGCTAACTTAAGATTGCGGCCCGAGATATTAGCAACCCATGTATGTTAATTTTATGCCTCTACAACTACTGACGCGCAGGCTATATTTATCTTAAAATATCTAGACAAAATATGAAGCATAAAAAAAGGGGCTTGCGGCCCCTTTCTTATTATTAAATTATGCTTAGTAACTCCACAAGCTGTATTCAAACTCAATCATTTCTTCCAGCGCTCTTTGTGACGCTAAAATTGCTTGCTGCGAACCACCGTGAATTGTTTTCAGATCGTCATCGTTCGGGTTAGATACTTTTTTAATGTACGAACCAAACATCCGCAGATCAAACGCATCGGCCAGGTTTAAATGATTAGCGTTATTTTGCGGGTTATAATAAATCGCATCCTGCGGATGGTTCCGGAATACTTTTACTAAATCTTTGTAAGCAAAAGCACCAATCACATCGTCAAAACCTGTTACGGCATTAGGCACTTTTAATGTTATTGCCTGAATATCGTAGTACATCCGCGACCGCTTTTTATCAAAGACTACTTCTTCTTTAATCTCTAGCTTTTTGATATCGCGCGGACTGTACTCAATTGGTCCGGCAGCAGCAAACGATTCGGTTGGAGCAGGAGCTACGTAACGACTACCCATTTGCCGTCTTTTAGCAGCTTCAATTAGCGCAGCTTGCTTGGCAGATTCCTCCCGGGCAATTCTGTCTTCTTCCGTTTCTACAATTTCCTCGCCGGGCTTAGCAATGGTTTTACGGTATTCTTCCGGTGTCATTTGCTTCTTTAAAGAATCATCTTTATAAACAGTTAATTCACCGCGTTTTACCGCATCCATTATAACTTTTGTAATCTCATGGTTTACAGAGTAAAATGGGCGGTTTTGCTTTTCCCGCAAATCAACTACCCGCCATACCGTCCGGCGGTACATTATATCGCTTTCCGGTATAGGTCGTACCGAAGGGCTTCCGCTATAAGCCGTATTGGCTGGTGCTGCAGGCGCTGTCGGTTGGGTTTGTGTAGCGGTGGGTGTTGCTCTATTGGTGGTAGTACCTTGGGTTCTGGTCTGCCCGATAGATTGAACAGATGCACCCGCAATCAACAAAACTATTAAATATACTCTGTTCATGACAAAACTTAAAAATTAATTTAATGGTACACTTACGGGTTTAGCCGCATTTGGTATTTCTTCGACGTCGTTTTTGTAGTTCAACCGAACTACTTCATTCACCTCAACTACCAATCTATCTCCCGGCCGGGCTCTACCTATTAAAGAAGCAATATTGGCCGAACCATTTGAAATTGGCACTTCGCCTATTTTATCCCGACCTCTACCTAAAGTAACTTTACCACCAGTAGCTGAATACCGGGCATCTTCTTTAAACCGGCTGGCAAATTCCGGATCTGGTGTTACTCTTATAGAAACCTGACGAGCAGAACTTGCGGCAATGCCTTGCAATGGATCTACTGGCCGGCCATTTACCAACACAGTTACATCTGGTTTAGGTGGTGTAATGGCCGTAAAAGTTTGCGAACCAATTTTAGCACCGCCGCTGCTTACACTTAAAGTAACCTGACGGTTAGTTGGGTTAACCAATACTTCGCCTTTCTTGCTACCTTTGGTAAAAGAAGCACCAGAACCAGAAAATACCGGGTCATATAAAGCTCCTAACGCAGGCACCTGTACGTTTAGTCTGTTACCACATCTAAAATATAATGTTTGTACCGATGCTGATTGAATTTGCATTTCAGGCTCAACTACATAATATTTTTGTGATACGTTAAAAGTGGTATCGCGGCCATTGCTGTTTAATACAATTTTACCGTTCCACTGCTTCTCAATTAAACCATCTTTGTTTTTTGGTCCACCAGCAGCCGCAGTAAATTCTATTACTCCCCGACCGTTCACTACTTTTACAGGTCCGGCGCTAGAACTCATTTTAGGCGAAATTGCGTTAGAGAATGCCGTTAAGAACATTTCAGCGCGGTATTTAGTTCCAGCCGCTACGGTGTTAGACTCGGCACTGGCAGTAGCTAAAATCTTATCGAATTTAATGATGTCGGCACCTACTTTGCTGGCCAGATTAGCCAAAGCATCGGCTTCGTACTTTAAAATTTCGGTTTCTTTCTGCGCCATTACTGCCAAAGCAGCAACCAACGGCGTAGACTCAAAGTTTAAATGGGCAAAGTCTTTTTTACGCTGATCCGGATCACGACGGGCAGTTGGGTCTTCTGAACCGCCCAATGCTAATTTAGCCGGAACGTTCTCGTTGTACTTTCTGATGTAGTTTGCGTAGTCGTTCAGCTTTTTCTCTAATTCATAAGCCGCTCCGTTTCGTTTACCGCCAATCATGTTAACGGCAATTGCTTCTTCTTCACCGGCATTTTTATAGCCTTCGCCTTCGCGGCCACCGCTTTTAGTAATCAGCATTTCGCGTAAGCCATGAATATAGCTAATCATTTCCGACGTCTTAGTGCGAACATCGCTTGCAGCGGCAACTACCTGCTGGTCATTAGCACGGTTACCGCCTTTTGCTACTGCATCGGCAATGCCTTTAACGGTACTGGTATGATCGCTGGCAGTTTTGTTGTTAACTGCCATTAAACTATCGTCGAGATACTTGAATTTTAGGATGATTGCTGAGCTTACCTGCAACGCAAGAAGTGCGGTGAGTACCAGGTACATCATACCAATCATCTTCTGCCTTGGGGTTTCTTTTCCTCCAGCCATATACTATTTAATAAATGATGTTATACGATATATTTATTCTACGAATTGCTTAAGCCACTGGTGCACGCATGGCATTTAGCATATTACCGTAAACAGTATTTAAGGAATGTAAGTTCTGCGTTAAGCGACCAACTTCATTTTTAAATTGCTCGGTATCTTTAGATGCATCCGTCAGGTTATCCATAGCTACTGCTAAGCTGCCATAGAATTTATTCATCGATTTCAGGTGGTTGTTGGCATCCTGCAATTCCATTTCGTAAACGGCGTTCAGCGCACCTAAATTTTTAGTAACATTTTGCACTTGTTCGTGATACTCACGGGCATCGGCGGTAGCACCGGCCATCTGGCTGATTGCTTCCACGGTGGTAGAATAAGCCTGGTTGATTTTTTCCAGGGAGTTAGCAGCTGCTTTTACTTTAGTTGTATACTCCTGGGTAGCTACTGTAGCATTGCTTAAATCGGCCATTTGGGCAGTTGTTTCACTTAAGCGGTTTAACCCCTGACCTAAAGAGCCAATAGTAGCAGGCGTTACATTGGCATCGCGCAGCATTTTGTCTAAATCATCGGTTAAAGAAGGACCAGAAGCAATTTGTGGAACTTTTCTTTTCGGGCCATCATAGTCATCGGCCAACTCAGGGTAAACCCGCGTCCAGTCTACTTCGTGCGAATTAGGCTGGAAAGCACTTAAGAAAAATATGAGGGCTTCTGTTCCTAACCCTACCATTAACATTTCATTTGCACCTTTCCAGTGTAGGATTTTGAAGAGGGCACCTATAATTACTACTGCGGCTCCTATACCGTAAACTTTGGGCATTACTTTATCAAAAAAGAAGTGGCCACCTTTTGCTGTACTCATTGTGTTTTACTGTTGTTTTAGATTTTTTGGTTGTTTTTTAATTAGCGGTATAAAAATAAGAAAAATTACATTTATAAAAAAAATACAATTTAACTTTTTTTTATTTTTTTTTATTAGCGGCCACTTTCGGTATCACCCAACATAATCATTGCACAACGGAATCCTATATAAGAACGCGCAGAATCCTGATATTCAAAGTTCCGGGTTCCGGTTTCCATATAATATGCAATATCTTTCCAGGAGCCGCCGCGCACAACTTTACGTGGTTCGTTGTCGTCGCGGTATCTTGGATTCAAATCCCATACAATTGGCACTGCGGCTTCGGTATAAGCATCTTCGCACCACTCAGCTACGTTGCCAGCCATATCGTATAAGCCAAAATCGTTGGGTAAATATTTACCTACCGGAGCCGTATAGCTGTAACCATCGCTGTAGTAATCGCCACGGCCTGGTTTAAAGTTAGCCAACATACAGCCTTTGGCATTACGGGTATAAGGACCTCCCCAAGGGTAAGTAGCCAAATCACGACCACCGCGGGCGGGGTATTCCCATTCTGCTTCGGACGGTAACCGGAAAGCCGGGCTGGCCGCATATTCTCTTTCCAGGTTTTTAGAAGTTTTCAGTTTGGTACGCCAGTCGGCAAAATAGCGGGCTGCCCACCAGTCTACCCCTACTACCGGATACTCGTCGAAAGCCGGGTGCGTATAGTAGTATTCCATCATTGGGTCACCCATAGAATAGGTAAAGTCGCGCATCCAAACAGTAGTATCCGGATACAACTCAGTCATCACATACTCTGGGGTAAGCACATCCATAGAGTCCTGCTTAATGGCATCCATAAACTGGCGGTACTCGTTGTTTGTAATTTCGGTTTCATCCATGTAAAAACCCCGAATAGTAACCTGCTTGTTCAGGTTAGACATGGAAGCAGCAATATCCTGATCGGTCTGCCCCATGTGGAACGTACCTCCCGGACAAGGCACCATTCCTTCCGGCACTTCCTGGGGATTAAACTCCGGCCGGTCTTGCACTCCTATTAAGTCGCCGGTATCTTCGTTACCTCTATTGAGCAATCCGCAGCTACTTAAATAACCAACCGCCAGCGCTAAAGAGAACAATTTAATTAACTTATTCATGATCTATTACAAGGATAACTTTTTGACTATTTTATTACTATTTAAAGATAAGCAAATATAAAAGATTACTATTTTAAAAACAATACTACTAATCTCTGAATAATTTAACTTTATAAAAGAAATTTAGGTGATCTCTAACTATTTACAGTTTTTATTAAAAAGAAAATACCAATTAAATGGGTATTATTAACTTCTTTTAAAAGCTGTACCGTGGTGTTTTAACCGGAGGCCGGGTTAAATTGGCGGGTTTCGGAAATATGTAAGATAGCATAATTTCGTGGGAAGTGCGCGCTTTTGCTACTACCCCAAAATTGACTAAGTCTAATGCATACCCTAACCGCAACGCATTATTATTTAACAGATAAGCACCACCCATAGCCGTTATTGCCTCCTGTAAACGATAACCGGCACCTACCCAAAACTTCTGATTTAATGTACCTCTCACTCCCCCTTCAAATGACACGTTACTTAAGTCGTATTTAACAATGGCTGTTGGTGTTAAAACAATACCATCGGCCACCTCTAAATTATACCCACCGGTTACATGAATATGATTTTCAGCGGTTAAAGTTCCTACGGTTTCTGTTCGTTCAACATTCTGGAAAACGTATTTAGACCGCAAAAGATTGCTTGCGCCGGCACCAAAATAAAATTTTTCTGATTGGTACCAAACTCCCACACCCGCATCAAACTTACGGTCGGCATCGTCAAAAGGTACCCGTGGGTCGCCGGGATCGTTGGCCCGGTATTGTCCTTTACTTATCCGGTTCATAATTCCCTGTATACCTATACCCAATGTACCGTTTCTTATTTTAAAATGTTGCGAATAAGAAATAGCCGTATTGGTCATTTTAGTAGCGCCTAACTGGTCCTGCACCACGTGCAAACCAACGCCACCCCGCAAAGCGTGCACCGGCAACGACAAACTAAATAATCCGGTTCGGGGCGAGCCACCATCATCAAAACTACCCTGGTAACCAGCCCATTGATACCTGAATAACCCTGTTAATTCTGCCTGGCCCGTAATACCCGCATAGCCCGGACTGATAAACATGCCGTTAAAGCCATAATGGCTAAATTGGGGTAGCTGTTGTGCCCAGGTTGTTGTACTGCTAAATAAAAGATATAAAATTATAGCGTAAAAAATGTTCTTCATGTACAACTATATGTATATAAACAAGACTAACTGGTAACGATATAAACGCTGCAGTTGGTATACGCTTTTAAATATAATTAAAATCGTAACCAATATTCTCATCCATACACACTAGCGAAATATCTTTTACTTACCAACAACGGTACGAAAAAAAACTAAGCAGGGTATTATTTTTTTCCAAAATGTTTTTGAATATACATTTCAATGGCCCCGGTCATAGAAGGAGCGTTGGGCATTGGCGCCACAATATCGAGTTCTAAACCGGCATCAATTACGGCCTGGGCCGTGGTAGGACCAAAGGCAGCAATACGGGTATTGCCCTGCACAAAATCCGGGAAGTTAATAAATAAGGAGTGAATACCAGAAGGGCTAAAGAAAGCCAGACAGTCATATTTCACTTCGGCCAGGTCCGATAAATCGGAAGGTACCGTTTTGTAAATAATGGCTTCGGTAAAGTGGAAGTTGTTATCCCGCATAAAATCCGGAATATCATTTTTCCGGATATTAGAGCAAGGGAAAAGGAATTTCTCGTTTTTGTGTTTTTTAATAATATCAAATAAATCGGTAGCAGTTTTCTCGCCGGTAAAAAGCTTACGTTTGCGCAATACAATGTATTTCTGCAAATAATGCGCGGTTTGCTCTGAAATACAAAAATATTTCATTTCGGCGGGCATTTCTATTTTGCTTTCAGCACAAATCCGGAAAAAATGATCTACCGCATTGCGGCTGGTAAAAATAATGGCGGTGTGCTCCAGAATATTGATTTTATCTTTCCGGAATTCCTTAAAAGGCACAGGGTCAACCTGAATAAACTCCCGGAAATCAACCTTTATCCCGTATTTATCCGCAATGGTTAAATAAGGCGAATTATCGTTTAAGGGTTTAGGTTGCGTAACCAGGATGCTGGTGATTCTTTTGGTGTGCCGTTCGGGATTTGCCCCTTTGCTCTTATTTTCAGCCATATTCTAAATGTATCGAACTAAAATCAGGTTAGATTTTTCCTGAACTTGACCTTTAGTAAGTAAATACAATCAACTTTAATAATATTATTAACGGAATTATTTCTGTGGCGCAAATGTACGAAAACAAATGTAGATTTCTAAGAGAGACTTTTTTATTTAACGTATAAAATATTCTTAAAACTGTAATAACCAGAATACTTGATACCGCCAGCGTAGACACCAATAATACCAATTGGGGCATAACAGTATTTAGGGCCAGATACAATGCCATTACCAGGGGCAGGAATATTCCCATAAAAAGCAAAGTCCGGAAGAATTCGCGGTATTGTAAAGAAACCAAGGAAGTCAAATCAAAAATGTATCCCATTAAGGTTAAAAACAGGTACTTGAATAATACGAAAGCAAAAATAAATATGGTATAGAATAATATTTTAGAAGTTACATCGGCCTCAGAAACAGAAAACAACCGGTTAAATATTACAATGTTCTGAATATTGGTGTGAATAGCCACAATTAACAGGGCAAAGGATAAAGCAAAAGCCACCACAAATAATACACTGGACCAACTACTTATGGGCTTTGCCAAAAAGCCTTCTTCAAGAGCCGAATGCCGCATTAAATTACTTATACTAAACAAACTTCTAAAATCGGAAGTGTAACTGGTGCGGAGCCAGCCATAAATTAGCCCGATGAGTAGCAGAAATATTATAAAAGCATTATAACTTTGGTTGTTGCGGTATTTATTCCGAATGGTTGCGCCTTTCTTAGCCGAGTCTACGAGCGGCAGTTTAAGGTCAGCTTCGTTCCGGAAAGTATTATAATCGGGCTGCTCAGTGGGGTGCCACAAGCAGAGCAAATACTGGTTAGTACCTTTTTTAGATTTTGTCGTTGCTGCTGCAGCCAAATCCAGGGTATAGGCCGCCGCCGAATCAGCGGTAAAAATCAATTTATTATCCAGGAAAAGGCATAAATCTTTTTTGGCGGCAAAATTTATCCGGAAAGGTTTATCTGGCCGGATACTTACCCACTGGTACAATGCCCCTACCCGCCCGTGATACTCGGGTATGTACAGGGCAAACTGCGATTGCCGCGGCTGGTAAATCAGCCAATCGGAATTTAACTGGTTTAAATAATTAAACTTAGCCGGAGGCAGTTGTAGTTGGGCGTGGCTGACAACCGGTGTAAATAAAAGCCCAAGCAAAACCAGTAACAGGCAAGTAACCTGCTTTAATTTAAGATATACTTTGGGTTCTTCTAACTTTATAAACACCTAAAACTATACTTAGCACCAGCGAAAAAGAAATTAATACGCCTATAATAAATTGGTTACCAAAATGGGCAAAATTAATAACAAACAAGATAACCGCAATATTTATAAAAGCCAGAATCAGCACTGTACTTATTTGCCGGAATCCCATACCCAGAATACGGTGATGAATATGATTTTTGTCGGGCGAGAAAGGCGAAATACCTTTTGAAATCCGGATAATTGAAACCCGTAAGGTATCGAACAGCGGCACAAACAAAATACCCAGCGCAACCGACGGCGAAGAAGGAATGGCTTGCATTTCGATAAACTGAATGGTTAAAACCGACACGATAAAACCGCAAACCAAAGACCCGGTATCGCCCATAAAAATGGTAGCTTTATGGAAATTATACCGCAAAAACCCTAATATGCCGCCAATCAGGCAAACGGCTACGTAAGCAAAATTATCAAACAGCGAGCCGCCGTACTGGAAAAAGAACCAACCAAAGGTAGTAGATATAATCAGTACGATAGTGCCGGCCAAACCATCTAAGCCATCTATAAGGTTAATGGCATTGGTTATACCCACAATTACTAGAAATGTAAAAGCGTAGCTTACGCCCACCGGCAATTCATTTATACCCAATACCCCCTGAAAACTGGTAATCCGGATATCGGCTATAACCATAACCACACCCGAGGCTAATAACTGTACAATAAATTTTTTAAAAGCCGAAATTGTTACCAAATCATCTTTTAAACCAATAAAAAATAAAATAATACAGCCAGCCAGTAATTGTTGTACACCGTTACCCAGGTTAGCAAAAATGGTGAGCGCCGACATAAACCCGGCAAAAACCGCTAAACCTCCCAAACGGGGCGTTAACGATTCGTGTACCGTGCGCATATTGGGCTGATCCAGAATATTTTTAAGGTGGGCAACATATATAATAGAGGGTACCGCAAATAAAGCTACCAGAAAAGCCCAGAAAAAAGAAAGCACCAGTTGAATCATAAATATTTTGTACAAAAGTAAATACTTTACTTTTGTTATTCGGTTTTAATTAAATAACTCTACATTATTAATTTAATATCTTAAAAGAAAAAAAATGGCCTTAAGCCCTTTTCTAATTTTGGGCCAAGACCAGCCACTACCTTTTAAAAGTCCAAATTAAAAGCTTTTTTTTAAGATTATAAGTATTTAGTTTTTAGAACGCTAAAATATATTACTCTAGCCAGGTTTATTCTTTTAATTATGCAAAACACCCCGCATGTTTAGCATCGAAATCTGAATTAAATTATTCTCAACAATAGAGTCGGGTACAAAAATAAACTTTTTATCATATATCTTTTTACCCAGATAATAGCTCACCCAATATTCATTATAAATATGAAAAATAGCCGGATCAATTGGCTCTATTTTAACAAAGCTCTTGGGTTCTACCAGCTCAAACATGTGCCGCAGCACCGAAGTTTTAATTTCTTCGCCTTCGTGCGAGCCGTACCCTTTAGAGGCTACTAATACATTATCGAGGTAAAAAGGGTTATTATTAATTAGGTAAACGTTCCAGACAGGTTGTCCAAATTCGTTGTCGGAGGTTGCAATGGCAATAGAAACGCCTTCTACCGGGTCAAAGAGAATATCTTTCTTCATTTTCCTGTATATGAATGGTTGCTCCAAAAAGTTGTGCCAGGTGCTTTAAAAGCTTTTGTTCTACTTCGGCTAAATTTACTGCCTGTCCTAACTCTTGCTGCATAGAGGTAACGGCTTTATCGGGAATACCGCAAGGAACGATGTGGTTAAAATAATCTAAATCGGTATTTACATTCAGGGCAAAACCGTGCATGGTTACCCAACGGCTACACTTTACGCCCATGGCGCATATTTTCCGCGGATTAATTTGTTTTTCGTAATCGAGCCAAACACCGGTTAAGCCGGCAATCCGGCCGGCCACCAGCCCGTACTCGGCCAAAGTAAGAATTACCGCTTCTTCTAAGTAGCGCAGGTATTTGTGAATATCGGTAAAAAAATTATCGAGATCCCATATCGGATAGCCGACTACTTGCCCCGGGCCATGATAGGTAATATCGCCACCCCGGTTTATTTTATAAAAAGAAGCGCCTTTTGCCTGTAGTTCCGGCTCTTGCAACAACAAATGACTCTGGGAGCCGCTTTTGCCTAACGTATACACGTGGGGATGCTGGCAAAAAACAAGGTAATTGGGGGTTATTTCTACCACAGCCGGTTCCAGGCTACGGTTAGCTACTTTGTGGGCAATTATTTGGGCAAATAACTGCTCCTGATAATCCCAGGCTTGCTGGTAATCTATTTCGCCTAACGAAATAACTCTAATATCTTTGTTAACTCTATTATTCACTTGCCTGGTTCTCCTGTTTTGAGCGGCTGCCAATAAGCGCCCAAACCGGTGTTTGTTCTTTTGGTTTTTTACTTAACAGAAAGTTAGCTACCGCAGTTCAACAAGACTGTTATGCCCGCATTTTTTTAAAGGCATTAATCAGGCCGTTGGTAGAAGAATCATGCGCCTGAATTTCTTCGTCTGATACCAGTTCGGGCAAAACTTTTTTGGCCAGTTGCTTACCTAACTCTACGCCCCATTGGTCGAAACTAAATATATTCCAGATTACGCCCTGCACAAATATTTTGTGCTCGTACATGGCAATTAAGCTACCCAAAGTACGCGGATCCTGCTTTTTAAATAAAATAGAATTGGTGGGTTTATTGCCACTAAATACTTTAAACGGGGCCAGCTCTTTTATTTCTTCTTCCGATAAGCCATCGGCTTTAAGCTCCTCAATTACGCTCTGCAGGTTTTTCCCGTTCATTAAGGCCTCCGTTTGGGCAAAAAAGTTAGACAAAAGCTTAACGTGGTGGTCGCCGATAGGATTATGACTAGTAGCGGGAGCCAAAAAATCGCAGGGAATAAGTTGAGTACCCTGGTGAATAAGCTGGTAAAATGCGTGTTGGCCGTTGGTGCCGGGCTCGCCCCATATTACCGGGCCGGTTTGGTAAGTAACCTTATCGCCGTTGCGATCTACGTATTTACCGTTACTCTCCATGTTTCCTTGCTGAAAGTAAGCCGGGAAGCGGTGCATGTATTGGTCGTAAGGCAAAATGGCTTCGGTTTGGGCTCCAAAAAAATTAACGTACCAAATACCAATTAAGGCCAGCAGTACCGGAATATTTTTATCGAAATGTGTTAACCGGAAATGTACGTCCATGGCGTGGGCCCCGGCCAGCAATTCTTCGTATTTATCAAAGCCAATGGCACAGGCAATAGAAAGCCCAATCGACGACCACAGCGAGTAGCGGCCGCCTACCCAATCCCAGAACACAAACATATTTTCTTCGGCAATGCCAAATTTTTTAACAGCGTCCAGGTTCGTAGATATGGCCACAAAATGTTTGGCTACGTGTTCATTCGCCTGCGCGTGCTCCAGAAACCAGCTTTTGGCGGTTTCGGCATTGGTCATGGTTTCCTGGGTAGTAAAGGTTTTAGACGCAATCATGAAAAGCGTTGTTTCCGGGTCTACTTTTTTCAGGGTTTCGGCTATGTGGGTACCGTCTACGTTCGATACAAAATGTAACTGCAAATTGGGGCGCTGGTACGGCTTCAGGGCTTCGGTAACCATGTAAGGGCCTAAATCGGAGCCACCAATACCAATATTAACAATATGCTGGATGGGTTTGCCCGTGTAGCCCAACCACTCGCCGTTGCCAATTTTATCTGAAAAAGCTTTCATTTGCGCCAAAACCTGGTTCACTGCCGGCATTACATCTTCGCCATCTTCGTAAACGGGGTCGTTAGAGCGGTTTCTTAAGGCAACGTGCAATACCGCCCGGTTTTCGCGGAGATTTATTTTTTCGCCGCTAAACATGCGTTCAATGGCATCTTTTAACTGCGACTCTTCGGCCAGTTCCAAAAGCGCTTCTAAGGTTTGCTCGTTTATAATATTTTTGGAATAATCAACCAGAATATTTTCGAAATGAAGCGATAGGGCCGAAAAACGCGATGGATCTACGGCAAATAAATCTACCATGTGCTTATCTTTCATGATAGCATAATGCTGCTCCAGTTTTTTCCAGGCATCGGTAGTAACAGGGTTGATATTCTGTAGCATATTTTCTAATGTTTATTCAGGCGAAATTAATAATATTCGTTAAAAGTAAGGCTACCCATTTGGTTTTATCTAATCCCGAACCATTAACCTTGGTATTTGCGGTAGTCTTAAAAAGCGTATTTTAATGGCAAAACACAACCTTACCGGCAAAAACGGCGAAGTTACGGCAGCGGCTTATTTACAACAAAAAGGCTTTATTATACTAGCACGTAATTACCGTTTTAAAAAGGCCGAAGTAGATATTATTGCCCAAACCGGTAATTTATTGGTGTTTGTAGAGGTAAAAACCAGGGCTACCCACACCCACGGTTACCCCGAAGCATTTGTGAACCAGAAAAAAGTAGATTTATTTTTACTTGCCGCTGAAGAATATATATACCAGCAAAACTGGCCACACGACATCCGGTTTGATATTATTGCAGTTACCGGCACCCACCCCCACCTGCAGATACATCATATAGAAGATGCTTTTCATTAACAAAAAGTTAATACTTGTTAGTTATTAGCTTTTTGTCTTTAATTAAAACCAACTTTAAATCAGAAGAATACTTTTAAAGTCTTTTGATTAGTTTGATTTAGCGGCCGAAGACTGACGGAAAATAATCACGGCGGAATGCTGGCGGTAGGTATTATAAATAATTTAAGCGTAGAAAGACTTCTTTTAATATAATCCTCGCCTTGGGCTTACTACTTAACTAAACGCCAGACATTAATTATTCTTTAACAACCTTTAACGCTTATTGCCGGGCGGCAGCCGGGCGTTTATCTAATTTGCCGTGCTCGTAGATAAGCGTGGTATGGCGGTCGTACTCTCGGAGTAAATACGGTTCAAAAGGTTCTGCATCTACCGACTCGGGATGTTGGTACTCAAAGTGTTTTCGGTTCCGGAAATCCCAATATTCGGTCCAGACGCCCACTTTCTTGCCTTTTTCATATTGTCCTTCCCAGGCTTTCAGGCCATTTTCCCGGAACATAACGTACTCACCGTTTATTTTACCGTCGGCGTACGGAATTACTTCTTTTATTTTGGTTTTACCCGCATCGTAATAATTAACAATGGCATCGCGCGGAAAACCTTTTTCGTAATGAATTTTACTCCACAAAATATTTTCTTTATTTCTTTCCTGCCACCGGTACGTTTCCCAACGCAAGTGGCGGGTACTTAAATAATAATTACCTTCTTCTACTACGTGGTTGCCTACTGTTTTTTTGTAAGGTCCGTGCAAAATACGGGCTTCGGTAGGTTTTTGCGGAGTACCTCTTACTATCTTTTTAGTACGGGTATTAAAATAATATTTAGCCGGCGCGTATGTACTGGGCTCCACGTATGTGGTCAGGTAATAAAAAGTTTCGATGGTAACATTTTTACCGCTACCGGTTTTGGTAAATCCTTTTTTTATTTGGTAGCCCAAATATTCTTTTTTGCTTTTTTTACGCTTTTTGTGTTTTTTTTTGGTGTGCGCCAATAAAGCCGTGTCGGTAGCCACCATGCTTAACTGGGGTCTGGCTGTATCGGCTAAAGCCGCCGAGGCATTGTTTTTCTTCGTTAAAAAGCCCGAACGCTCTTCCGGAATATTTACAGCCGTTTCGGCATCTACGTTGTAGTTGCGTTTGCTACAGGAAACCAGCCACAGCAAGCTAATCCCGAACAGAAGTAATTTGCGGTTAAAAACCATTAAGCTACCAGGGTTGTACAAAACTCTCTTAATCAAACGTAAAGATGAGAATAAAATTATTTATCCCATACAATGCTACGGCCGAATGAGTTCCTATTTTTTTACTACTACTGCTTAATCAAGAAATAAAGTAAATTTAACTTTAAATATTTTTATTGGTTTAAAACATAACTGCTGTTATAGCTTGTTTAATTAATTTCAGCACCTGATTTGGGTTGTACAATATTTATTAAACAGGTTTAAAGCTTTTTTCCTACAGGCCTTCATCTACTTAGCAAATACTATAGGGCCTTAACCAAGCTTAAAGCAAATATGCTTCTATAACCAAAACGGCCTAAGGTAACCCTTCTTTTAACAGCACCTGTACTTTTGCCAAGTTAAGCGCTTAAAATTAATAGTCAACAGGCAACAATTGTTGCTAAAATACAGACTATTAGCTAATACCTCATTTTAGAAACCAAGAATTAACTTTCTAAAAAGTTATAACTTATAGTAAATATTTAATATTATTACCTAGGTTTAGCCTATTTAAAATGAATGTTGTTTAACGCTTTAATTAGTTTACAATGCAGGTAACAGAAGATAGTTTATTGCTACTCCAGGTAAAGGAAGGCAATAGGCAAGCTTTTGATGCCTTGTATCGTAAATATTGGCGGTATGTGTATGCAGCCGCATATAAACGGCTGCAAGATTCTGATCAGGCCCAGGATATTGCCCAAGATGTTTTTACTCAGCTTTGGGTAATGCTGGCAGTAAACGGTTCGTCTGCTATTATTGAGAATTTAACTGGCTATTTTTACATTGCTGTGCGGAACAATGTATTTAAATGGTTGGAAAAAGAAAAAAAATATACCCCTATTCCGGAACTCCTTTCGAATTTAAGTAAAATTAAAGACAATGCCGATGCAGAAATTATTTTTCAGGAGCTGCAACAATCGTATAATAAAGTAGTAGCAAAAATGCCGGAGCAGCAACAGCAAATATTTAAAATGCGCTACGAAGAAGATATTTCCAGTACCAATATTGCCACCCAACTTAATATTACCGCCAAAACAGTACGCAATCAGCTAGGCCGGGCCTTAACCAAGCTTAAAGCCGCACTACTTTTTATAAGCCTTGTTTTTCTTAACAGCTAATAAACTTCTGAAGCAGTTCCTCCAATTATCTGCCCTTTCTTTATACCTAAGCAGCTTTATTTATTGAAGCTACTCCTTCTTCCTTTATAAAATATATTAAAAATATTTTTTAACGGCATGGGCTAAATTCCTTTTTAGCGGTCTTGTAGATATAACATCATATTAGGTACTAAGGCCCTAAAGAACCTGCTATCAATTCAATCAGATTTCCTTTTTGCCTTCTGTGCCAATAGAATAGCCGTTAATATTTAGTCTGAGCTTATAAACATATAGTTCTGAACGGTATTTTCTTATTCTGTTAGCGGGTACTAGCAAGCCGGCTAATAAGTATGCATTGATTTTAGTATTCTATGAAAGAATTAAACAAAGAACAATTTCTTATTATTCTAGAAAAATACCGCTTGGGAAATGCCTCGGCTGACGAGACAGCATTGATACAGGCTTACTATAAAGCATTTGAATTTGAACCAGACGGATGCAATGGAATACCAGAAATTAAAGCCGACGAACTGGAAGCTGAAATTAAAGCCCGCCTTGATGCGCAAATAGCTTACCTGGCACCAGCCACTATCCAGAAAGAAAGCAGGCAAATATGGCCTACATGGGTTGCGGCCGCATCGGTGGTGTTCCTGGCTTTTGCTTCTATTTTTATTATACAAAATAAATATACTAAGGAGCCGGCTGGTTTAGCTACTATAGAACAACCAGCGGTTAAGCCTAATAAACTGGTTCAGTTGCCCGATGGCAGTACCGTCATATTATCGGCCTATAGTAAAATAGATTACCCCACTACTTTTGATGGCCACCTTAAAAGAGAAGTTTACCTGGTAGGCCAGGCTTATTTTGATATAAAGCACCACCCAGATAAACCATTTATTGTACATACCGGCGAGGTAAAAACTACAGTTTTAGGAACTGCCTTTAACATTACCGCCTGGCCGCAGGAAGCAGATATTTCGGTAACCGTTACCCGGGGTAAGGTAAAAGTAGGCAACCAGAAAAACACCCTGGGCACCCTCACGCCTAACCAGCAATTAACATATAACCAAAAGAATGGTCAAGCCCGCCAAATACAGGTTAACGCCGAAAAAGTTACTACCTGGAAAGCCAAGGATTTATTCTTTGATGACGTTACCCTTGCCAATGCGGCCTATTTACTGGAAGAAAGATATAGAATAAATATTCTGATTTCTGATGAGAAGTTAAAACACCAGCGCTTTACTTCTACGCTGGGGGCAAACGAAAGCCTGGAAAGTATACTTAAAGGCATTGCTGAATTTAATAACGCTACCTACACCTATAGTCCTGACCATAAACAAATTACTTTATCACCCAAATAATTTAACCCGCATGAAACGTAGCCCACCCCAAATATTAACACTAAAGGTAAATACGCCCAAAGTAAGCTTTTACAAGTAGCTCATTCTCTTGATTTAAGTTCTTTAGCAGAGCATATATTAAATAAAATAAAAATGGAAAAACTATTACATAAAATTGGCGGGCAAATTTTAGTAAACGGGTATCATTATACAAACAGACTAAAGAAACTTATAAGTTTTGTAGTAAGCCTGGCTTTAATTTCTGCCTGCAGCATTCAAACCCTCCACGCCACTTCCGTAACCCAGAATATTAGCGCAGTAGAGGTTAAAATATCTTTAAAAGATGAAACCTTAATAGACGCTTTTCAAAAAATAGAAAAGCTAACGCCTTTTCGGTTTATGTACCGGAAAGAGGATGTAAAATATATTAAAAATTTAAATCTGGCCCAAACCCGCACTACCGTAGCAGATTTGCTAAATAATCTACTCACGCCCAACGGGTTTACCTATAAACAAATTGATACCAGAATATTGATTAATCCCCCCCAAAATAAAACAGCTACCAATTTAGCCGAAGAACCCAATATTTCTGCCACGAATCTGGCCCAGATAGTTAAAGGTAAAGTTACCGATGAAAAAGGCGAACCGCTACCCGGAGTCGTAATTGTAGTAAAGAGCACTTCACTGGGTACATCAACCGATGCCGGAGGAAATTACCAGATAGAGGTACCCGGCGAATCGGCGGTTTTAATATTTAGCTTTATTGGCTTTAAAAGCCAGGAAGTGGTTGCGGGGGCAAATGCTACCCATAATGTTACCTTGGTTTCAGACAGTAAAGCCCTGAGCGAAGTAGTGGTGGTGGGTTATGGTGTGCAGAAGAAAGTAAACCTGACCGGTTCGGTTGCCACTATTGACGCCAAAGCTATCGAAAACCGGCCGGTAACCAATGTGTCGTCGGCATTAGCAGGCTTAAGCCCCGGCGTTTCGGTGCAGCAGAGCTCCGGCCGGCCGGGTTCCGATGGCGCTACCATTCGCATCCGGGGAACGGGTACCTTAAATAATAACGATGCGCTGGTAATTATAGATGGTATTCAGGGCCGAATGGATGCCGTAAACCCGAACGATATTGAAAGTATTTCTATTTTAAAAGATGCGGCTTCGGCTTCTATTTACGGTTCGTTGGCGGCAAATGGGGTAATCTTAATTACAACTAAAAAAGGCAAAAAAGGGGCAAAACCCACCTTAAGTTACAATGGCATTCTGTCAAAAACCCAGCCCCTAAATATGCCCAAAATGGTTTCGGATTATGTAACGCACATGCATTTGGTAAACGAAGGATTCCGGAACCTCGGCCTGAACGAAGGCTATAACCAAAGCACCATAGATGCCTGGACAAACGCCAAACAAAACCCCAGTGGCACCAACGCTATAGGTGTACCCAATTATATTGCCTACCCCAATACCGATTGGGCCAATGTTATTTTTCAGAACAAAACCCTGCAAAACCACAATATTTCTTTAAATGGAGGCAGCGAGAATATTTCTTTCTTGTTATCGGGGGGCTATTTAAATAACCCCGGCACCATGGAAAACTCCGAAAATATCCGGTACCAGCTCCGGGCCAATTTACAAGCCAGGGTGAGTAAATTTTTAAGCATTGGCACCAACACCTTTGCCTCTACCGAAACTTTTGGCATGGGCGGGGGTACTACTTTTGATATTTTATATGCTTCGGTTCCGGGCCAATATCCTTATTTAGACGGGAAATATGGCTATGCGCAAACGCCGGAAGAAGTCTTGACGAACAATCCGCTGCAAACTTTACGTAATACCGGCGGCAAGAACCGGGCTTCCAATTTTAATACTACCTTATTTGCCAATGTAGATATTTATAAAGGTTTAAAATTGAAGACTCGGGTAAATTACCAGACCCGGTTTACCGAAGTAAATACCCATTCCATCCCGACCGAGCGCTGGGACTTTGGGGCCAATATATTAAGAACACCGCAAGCAGCCCCCGCTAACTTAACTACCAGTTATGCATTCGGGAAAAACTATAATTTAATATTTGATAATATTTTACACTATAATACCACCTTGGCCGAAAAACACGATATAGGCGTTTTAGCCGGCTATAACCAAAACTATTTTAATAATTATAATTTTAATGCGGGTGCCCGAGGTCTGATAGATGCCACCATTACTACTTTAGGCTCAGCTACCACCCCGCTGGCTCCCGGCGGCGAAGAAAACGATTGGGCGATACGATCTTGGTTTGGCCGTTTAAATTACGCTTTTAACGAACGGTATTTGCTGGAAGGCGTGTTCCGGTACGATGGTTCCTCGCGATTTGACCGGGAAACCCGCTGGGGTTTCTTTCCGGCTATGTCGGCGGGCTGGCGCATTTCCGAAGAAAGCTTTATGCAAGGCATTAATCAGTATGTCAGCAATTTAAAATTACGTGCTTCTTACGGTAAAACCGGCAACAATGCTTCCGGCAATTACGAGTACCAGTCTACCTACACGGGTCAGAATTACTCGTTTAACAATGTTGCCGTTACCGCTTTAGCCAAAAACAGAATTGCCAACCGTAACTTAAGATGGGAAACCACTACTTTAACCGATATTGGTTTGGAAGGCGGCTTGCTTGGAGGAGCCGTAAATTTTGAACTCGATTGGTATAATAAAGCTACTGATGGTATTTTATTCCGGCCCGATATTCCGATTACCGTAGGAACGGCCAGTGCCCCTACCCGCAATATTGCCGAGGTTTTAAACCGGGGTATTGAAGTTTCTTTAGGTTACCAGGGCCAAACCGGACAGTTTAAATATGCTGCTACCGGCAACTTTGCCTATAACTATAACAACGTAACCAAATACAAAGGCAAGTTTACCGAAGGCTATACCACCGATGAATCGGGCAACCGGGTGTATACCAATAACCTGGGCGATGTAACGACGGGCGGCAACCAACGCATTGCCGAAGGCTATCTGATCAATGAATATTATCTGTACGGCCTGTACCAAGGCAATGGCACTTACCAAAATACCGATGGTACTGTTGCGATAAATGGCGGTCCGCGCGATGGTATGATCAGAACACCCGCAGATTTAGAGTGGGTAAATGCCATGCTGGCGGCCGGTTATAAATTTTTACCGGCCAATACCGTGGGCAAAGGCAATATTTATTACGGCGATTTTATTTATGCCGATGTAAACGGCGATGGCTCTTACGGCAATACCTACGACCAGCAATTTACCGGCGCATCGGCTACTCCCCGCTATAATTTTGGATTACAAAGCAACCTGAGCTGGAAAGGCCTCGATATGTTTATGCTCTGGACCGGTAGCGCCGACATGAAATATTTCTGGAATGGCCGGTACAACAATTCTATTGTAGAACTCGGCGACGGCGTTTTAAAACATATTGCCGACGACCATTATTATTACGACGAAACCAACCCCGCTAATCCCAGAAATAATATTTACGGTAAATATCCCCGGTTAAAAGCCGTTACCGATGCCCAAAATACCTTGCCCAGCACATTTAACCTGTACAATGCATCGTATGTAAAGCTGAAGAGTTTACAAATAGGCTATACCCTGCCCGATAGAATTGTCCAAAAAGCGCTGATAAGCCGGGCCCGCATCTATTTTGCCGGCGAAAACCTGTTAACCATCACCAAATATCCTGGCATCGATCCGGAAATTGCACCGGCAACATCCGGCCCCAGTGTAGGTTACCCTACCATGACGCAATATTCTTTGGGCGTTAATATTACCTTTTAATTAAATAGAGATTTTATGAAAAAGATATATAGTTTACTATTAGCGGCTGTTTTCCTGACTGGTTGCGAAAAAGATTTACTCGACACCTCGCCTTACGACTCCATTGCTTCCTCTAACATGTGGACCACCGATAACCTCACCGATTTAGGCGTAAATGGGGTGTATGCCGCGTTAAACGAATCGACGGTAGCCGGCCGCGAAGTATACATGATGGATGTTTACAGTTTTGTGGGGCAGCACCGGAATGCCGAACCATTGTTAATGGCCACCATTACGCCCTCGCACGCCATGTTCCGCGACAATTGGCAGGGTTTATACGAAGGCATCCAACGGGCCAACGATGCTATCCTGAATATTCCAAAATCCCCTTCGGCTGAAGAAAAAAAGGGCCGGTATATAGCGGAATGCAAATTTTTACGTGCCTATTTTTATTTCCGGTTAAACCAGTTGTGGAAAGGTGTGCCTATTTATTTAGAACCTTTCAGTGATGCCGAAGCAACCAAATCCCGGAATACCGAAGCCGAAGTCTGGAACGTAATAATTTCTGACCTGACCGACGCCATAAACGAACCCAATTTACCCCTTAAATATGCCAAGGGCAATGCCAATTATGGGCACATTACCAAAGGTGCGGCTTATGCGTTAAGAGGCAAGGCTTATATTTATACCCAGCAATGGGCCCTGGCTGCTGCCGATTTTAGTAAAGTAAAAGATGCCGGTTATACCCTATTTAACGATTACCGGGCTTTGTTTAAAGAAGCCAATGAGCAAGCCGACGAAATGATTTTTTCTATTCAGAATATGTCCTTAGCCGGTTACGGCAGCTCTTCTCAGTGGTACGCCGGTTCGCGCTCTTCTTTTGGTTCTGGTTTTGCCCGCTACCTTATATCGCCTAACTTGGTTAATTTATACGAAAACGCAGATGGTTCGCCTTTTAACTGGGATGCCGTAATTCCGGGATACACCGCCATGGCTCCGGCAAAAAGGGAAGTATTCTTTTTACGGAATAATTTAACCATCGCTGAACGAAATGCAGCTGTTAGCCGCGGCCTGGACATGAGCCTGTATTTACCCACCGGCAACGAACAACGCATCAGACAAGCATACACCAACCGCGACCCACGTTTAGCGCATAATGTTATTACGCCGTATTCTACTTACAACGGTGTTTTTGGCTCGGTTAACTCAATCGTTACTTCGCGCTGGCCTTACCGCAGCGATGCATTAAATGTACAAGACCTGAATGCGGAACCGGTAAACCGGTTTAATTACCTGCACCGGAAATTTGTATATGAGAATAATAACGAACTGCTGACCCGTGATGCCTCACCAACTGATATGCCCATTATCCGGTATGCCGATATTTTATTAATGTGGGCCGAAGCCATTAACGAGCAAGGTTTTAGCCAGGAAGCCGTGGATTTGGTAAACCAGGTACGGGCCCGCGCCGGGGTAGGTCTGCTGCAAACCACCAATGCCGCCTTACCCACTTATGTAAATACCCAAGCCAATATGCGGGATCGCATCCGCAATGAGCGCCGGCGCGAATTCCCGAATGAAGGCATTAATTTTTTTGATGAAATGCGCTGGGAAACCTTGAAAGAAAAAGTTTTTGCCCCGGGTAACGGTGCGCGGATGGTGTGGGAAACAAATGTGCATACCTATTCTTACCTCGGCGACCACCTTTATAACTGGGCTATACCGCAGGTAGAAATTGAAAGAAATCCAAACCTGAAACAGAACCCAGGCTGGCCAAATTAATATATTAAACCAGCATGAATATAGTTGCAATTTTATTTCCTAAACAGCATTAATAATGAAGAAACCATTAACCGGCCCAACCTATTTACTGCTTCTATTCTCCTTATTTATATCATTTAACACCTTTGCCCAAAATAAGAAACCCAATATTATTATCGTTATTGCCGATGATTTGGGTTGGAACGATGTGGGTTTTCATAACCCCGAAATGATAACGCCTAACCTGGACAAGTTTGCTGCTAAAGGCGTTGAACTGCAACGGTTTTATGTAGCACCTATTTGTAGTCCAACCCGCATTGGTTTACTTACCGGTAAATATCCCGACCGGTTTGGGCTCCGTGAGCAGGTAATCAGACCCTACCATATTGGCGGTTTACCGGTAGAAGAAAAAACCTTGGCCAATGTTTTGGCTACGGCCGGTTATAAACACCGCGCTATTTTCGGTAAATGGCATTTAGGCCAGTCTGATAAAAAATATCATCCGTTAAACCGGGGTTTTACTTCTTTTTACGGCCATTATACAGGTTCCATCGATTATTTTACGCATTACCGGTATGGCGCCCACGATTGGCACCGGAACTTTGAACCCACCGTAGAAACCGGCTATTCGGTAGAGCTGGTGGGCAAAGAAACCGCTAAATTTATTCAGGAATCATCATCTGCCGAGCCCTTTTTTGCTTATGTGGCTTTTAATGGACCGCACTCGCCCATGCAAGCCCGGCAACAGGATTTATTAAAAAATGGGTACGATGCAAGTAAGCCCCACGACAAAATGCCCGGCGACGAAGGGGAAAAAAAACAAGCAGCTGGCGAGCATAAAATACAACCAGGCCAGGGAAATACTTTGCGGCAAACTTATGCGGCTATGGTAACCGGCGTAGACGATGCCTTCGGCGAAATTCTTAAAGCCATAGAAGCTAAAGGCATTGCTGATAATACCATTATTTGGTTTTTAAGCGATAATGGCGGCTCTACCACTTTTGGCGGCAGCAACTTACCCTTAAAAGGCATGAAGGGTAGCGAATGGGAAGGAGGTGTAAGAGCCGTGTCGGTGGTGTATTGGCAAGGCCAGTTACAAGGCGGTAAAAAAGTAAACGAAGTAATGGGGTATGTGGATGTTTTACCTACTTTAGGTAAATTAGCTGGGGCAAAAAATATTCCGGCTACCGATGGCTTAGATGTACTAAACGGTATAAAAGGAAAAAAGCTACCCGAACGCAAATTATTCCTGGGACGGGAAGCAGTTATATCGCAGCGCTGGAAACTGAACGAAGGACAACTATTTGATTTAAGCAAAGACCCTTCCGAAACAACTGATGTTGCCAAAGCATTTCCGCAGGAATATTCAAAAATGAAAAATGCCTTAGCCGAGTTTAAAAAGATTGTCATTCCTAATCCCCTCATTAGCCAGCCAAAAGGATGGCAGCCACCAATAAATTGGGATATAAACCAAATTTCTTCCCAAAATTAACCTGTGTGAAAAATTTTAAAAAACCGGTGGCTAAATCATAACGCAGCAGCAACCTAGCCTACAAATAAAACTGTATTTATATTTTAATCAGGCAGAAAGGTAATATGTATTATTCCAGAACAAGCCGCATTAGTAACTATAAGTCATCAATCGTCATCTTAATAAGATTAAAATGAAATTTTCTGCTTTTATTAAAATATGTATTGTACTAACCCTGTTTCTAAATATTAGTTTACAGGTTATTGCTCGCGACAAGCCTAATATTATCCTGATTATGGCCGACGATTTAGGCTATGAAACATTGGGCTGTTATGGCAACGACGATAAATTAACCCCAAACTTAGATAAACTGGCGGCTACCGGCATGTTATTCGAGAACTGCTACTCCACCCCGCTTTGTACGCCTTCGCGGGTGCAACTCATGACCGGAAAATATAACAGCAGCAATTATATTGGCTTTGGTTTGCTAGACCCCACCGAAACTACATTTGCGCAGCAACTCCAAAAACAAGGCTACAAAACCGCTATCGCGGGTAAATGGCAGCTTTACGGCTACGAGAAACAATGGGAATTAGCCGGCGGACGCAAAGGCTCTCGCCCCGAAAATACCGGCTTCGATAAATTTAGTGTCTGGCAGGTAGATAAGGTCGGCTCCCGGTACAAAGACCCTTTATTATATTCTGATAACCGCACCAATACTACCCATAAAGGCAAATACGGCGAAGACGTTTTTGTGGATTATATTGAAAATTTCATGACGGAGAATAAGGAAAAACCATTTATGGTTTATTACCCCATGTGCTTAACCCACGACCCGTTTACCCCCACGCCTTTCTCTGACGATTACCAGAACTTCGACCCGAAATCGAAAGCCGATGACCCGAAATATTTTAAGGATATGGTTAAATACATGGATCACCTGGTTGGGAGAATAACAAACAAAGTACAGCAACTGGGTTTAAGCGAAGAAACCGTTATTATTTTTACTGGCGATAATGGTACCAGCCCGCAAATCACATCGCGTTTCCGGGGCGGGACTTACCAGGGCAATAAAGGTCAGACGACCGAACGCGGCACGCACGTACCCTTAATTGTAAACTGGAAAGGCGTAATAAAACCGGGCAGCCGTAACCAAGCCCTAGTCGATTTTACTGATTTCTTTCCTACGTTAACCGAAATTGCCGGTAATACTTCAACTGCAAAAACGCTGCCACTAGACGGCATTAGTTTTTATCCGCAGTTGCAGGGCAAAAAAGCTACCGAGCGTGAATGGGTATTCTGCGATTATAACCCAAAGTGGGGCACGTTTAAACACCAAACCTACGTGCACAACAAAGACTTTAAGTTATACGCCGATGGCCGGATTTATAACCTGCAAAAAGATTTAGACGAACAACAACCGCTCACCAAAGCTCAGTTAAAACCCCAGGAACAAAAACTTATAGGTAATTTTGAAAAAGTGATTGCGAATAAAATGAATATTAAAAAGTAAAAATTTACCTAACCCAGTTAAAGAAGAAAACAGCATTTAGCTTAATTATTCGTTTCCGTACGTTTGCCAGAATTGGTTTTTGGCGGTAATAAACTCCTGCCAGATTTCGGTTACAATTTCGCCGGCCGGCTGAATTTTATTTATTAATGCCGATACCTGCCCTATTTCTAATTCGCCGTTGTTCAGGTCGCCTTCGTACATGCCACGTTTGGCGCGGCGGCTGCCCAACAGTAAGGCTAATTCCTCCGGGCTGGCCCCGCGCAATTCGGCCGTTTTAACCTCCTGGTAAAATTTATTCTTCAGGAGCCTGACCGGGGTTAATTGCTTTAACGTTAATTCCGTATCGCCTTCCTGCGCTGCTACAATACGGTTTTTAAAATTTACGTGTGCCGATGATTCCAGGCTCGCCGCAAACCTACTGCCAATCTGTACCCCTTCGGCACCCAAAGCTAAGGCGCCAAACAAGCCCCGGCCATTGGCAATGCCACCCGCCGCAATTAAAGGCAAATCGATGGCTTGCCTCACCAAAGGGAGCAAACAAAAGGTAGTGGTTTCTTCGCGGCCATTATGGCCACCTGCTTCAAAGCCTTCGGCTACTACAGCATTCACCCCGGCTTCGGCGCATTTTTGGGCAAATTTAACGTTGCTTACCACGTGCACCACTGTAATGCCATTTTCCTGGAGCAATTTGGTCCAGGTTTTAGGATTTCCGGCCGACGTAAAAACAATTTTCACGCCTTCGGTTATGATAACTTCCATTAATTGGGCAATATCGGGGTACAACAAAGGTACATTTACCCCAAAAGGTTTATCTGTAGCCGCCCGGCACTTTTGAATGTGAGTCCGCAATACCTCGGGGTACATAGAGCCTGCGCCAAGTAAGCCCAGCCCACCGGCATTACTCACCGTTGAAGCCAGTTTCCAGCCGCTGCACCAAATCATGCCGGCCTGAATTATTGGATATTGAATATGAAAAAGTTGTGTAATGCGGTTCAAGATTATTTATACTATTTCTTTGCCCGATTGATAAAGATGGCTAAAAGAAGAGGTCAACTAATGGAGGATTTTCAATAGATTCTTTTAAAAATTTTCTTTTTAAGAAATAAGTAACCTAACAATCCAGAAATCGGAGTAATCAAGTGGATCAATAAGAATGTCAGGGTTTCCATATACTTAAAATATGCGCTAACTACTCGCTAAAATTAATCTCGGTATTATCGCCAATATTAAAGCTGTGGCTTAGGCCCAGCAAAGAGGCATCGCTGCCTACAATAGAGTCGTGCATAACAGTATTGCGTAATTCGCTGTAAGAGCCAATAATGGAGTTGCGCAACAAAGTATTTTGCACAATGGTATAATCGCCGATAGCGACGTTGGGGCCAATAATGGCATTGGCAATTTTACAGTTCTCGCCAATGCAAACCGGCGGAATAATAATAGTATTCGGAAATTGCCGGCTACTGGTATTGCAAACCGGCGATTGATTCAATAAAATGGCATTGGCCTGCAACAAGGTTTCTTTCCGGCCGCAATCAAACCAATTATCTACGGCCAGGGCAGTTATTTTTTCGCCGTTTTTAACCAGGTGCATCAGGGCATCGGCCAGGTGGTACTCGCCCAGGGTCTTAATGCCTGCCGCTATAATATATTTCAGCGCTTCAACTAATTTACCCGGGTTATGAATTTTGTACAAACCAACCAGCGCAATATTTGACTTGGGTATTTTGGGTTTCTCTACTACTTTACGTACAAAGTTATCGGGGCCTAATTCGGTTACACCAAACAAAGAGGGCGTATCTACTTTTTTAACACCCAGAACAGTTCCGGTGCTACTGAGCAATTGAGCCATGTCCACTTCTACAATGGTATCGCCCAGAATAATTAATACATCGGTTTCGTGTTGGTAGGTTTCGCGGGCTACGTACAGTGCGTGCCCCAATCCTTCGCGGGGCTCCTGCACCACAAATTCGGCCCGCAGTTCGGGATAATGCCGTTTTACAAAAGCTTTTATTTTATCGCCCAGGTACCCGATAATAAATACCATATCCTGAATACCGCCGGCCTGCAAACGCTGAATAATATGCCCCAGAATGGTATTGCCCGCTACTGGTATCAGCGACTTGGGTTGGGTGTGGGTATGCGGCCGCAGCCGGGCGCCTATACCGGCTACAGGAATAACAGCTTTCATGTTATCTTTATTTATAAACGCAATATACTTAATAACCACCGGCGTACAAATTCGGGCGCTGGTAACAGTGCGTTCGTTAACTGCAGCTAGCTAACTTATTTATTAATTTAGGTAAGCGCTGTTTGGCCCAAGTTTAAGCCATTTCGATTTTATAATATAAGATCGCGACTATCGTTTTGAAGTTAATAAGTAATGGCCCGAGTAAGTTTTAACTTAACCATTAAAGCCTTTAAAACCGGTATTTAGCTTATATTTAAGGGAGTTAAGCGGGCAAAGCAGGGACTTAACCGGCACAGGTATAACTGTACGGCCCTAATTCCGTACCTCATACTCGGCAACCTGATTAATATTTATTTGCCTATATTTAAAACGAAAATATCAAAAATAACAATGAAAAAACTACTGTTATACTTTTTTGGGTTAGTGGTATTACTTTCCCAAACCTCATGTGGCTACAACGAGATGGTTTCTAAAGACGAGAATGTAAGCGCCAAGTGGGCGCAGGTACAAAATGCTTACCAACGCCGTGCCGATTTGGTACCTAACCTGGTAAACACCGTAAAAGGAGCCGCTAATTTCGAGAAAAGTACCTTAACCGACGTTATAAATGCCCGGGCCAAAGCTACCAGTGTGCAAATAAATCCCGAGAATTTAACGCCCGAAAATATTGCTCGTTTTCAGGAAGCCCAAGGCCAGTTAAGCGGCTCGCTCTCGCGTTTATTAGCTACCGTAGAAAGTTATCCGGAACTTAAAGCTAACCAAAACTTTTTGGAGTTGCAGGCGCAGTTAGAAGGCACCGAAAACCGCATATCGGTAGAGCGCATGCACTTTAACGAAGCCGTGCAGGATTATAATACTTACGTTCGATCGTTTCCGCGCAATATTTTTGCCGGTTGGTTTGGCTTTGAACGGAAAACACCTTTTGCCGCCGACCCTGCGGCCCAACGTGCCCCATCGGTACAGTTTTAAAATTAGTTAAGCGTTAAGAGTTAAAAGTTTAATTTAGAACTTGTTTCGTGTTTTCCTAAATGGGCTAACCGCTGCATGGGTGGTGTTATCACCGCCAATTATTTAGCTTTTGCCCTTGCTGCGTGTTTTCACCGGCAAGTAGTTGGGCAAAAGCTAAATAATTGGC